>CAZCXC010000140.1:0-2993 GCA_964502505.1 uncultured Enterobacteriaceae bacterium | reverse complement strand
TCATGCAAAAGCTTGCTGCCACCAAGGCTAACGTCCTGGCAATAGACAGTGTGCCGCGTATATCCCGTGCGCAAAAACCCGATGCCTTGAGTTCTATGGCAAATATTGCTGGTTACCGTGCAATTATCGAGGCTGCTGACAATTTTGGTCGCTTTTTTACAGGATAGGTCACTGCAGCAGGTAAAATTCCCCCCGCCAAAGTGATGATTATTGGTGCCGGTGTGGCTGGATTGTCCGCGATTGCTACCGCCAGCAGTCTCGGCGCTATAGTCCGTGCATTTGATACCCGCCCCGAAGTAAAAGAACAAGTAGAAAGTATGGGTGCCGAATTCCTGGAACTGGATTTTGAAGAGGATGAAGATGGAGCCGGTGCAGGCGGTTATGCCAAGGTCATGAGTAAAGAGTTTATTGAAGCTGAAATGGCTCTTTTTGCAGAACAAGCAAAAGAAGTGGACATCATCATTACCACCGCCCTCATTCCCGGTAAACCAGCGCCGGAACTTATCACCGAAACTATGGTGAAGTCCATGCACCGAGGTAGTGTCATTGTTGATCTGGCTGCTGAACAAGGAGGTAACTGTAAGCTGAGTGAAAAAGATCAGATCGTTGTTAAACATGGTGTCACCATTATTGGTTATACCGATCTGCCTAGTCGTTTACCTACCCAATCAAGTCAGCTCTACGCAAATAACTTGAGACATCTAATAACAGATATGACACCCGAAAAGGATGGCAATCTAATCATCGATATGGAAGATGAAGTTGTGCGTGGCGCCACTGTTATTAAAGCAGGTGAAATTACCTGGCCACCCCCGGCACCGAAATTATCAACAGCACCGAAAAAAACTACCGAGCAAACAGCACCCGCAGTAATAGAAAAAAAGGAGCCACTCTTGTCCCCCGTGGCAAGTTCCATAGTAACGATGGCGATTTGTGGTTTGTTGTTATTAGGATTAGGTAGTGTTGCACCGGAATCATTCATGCAACACTTTACTGTATTTGTTCTCGCCTGCTTTATTGGCTACATGGTGATATGGAATGTGTCACCTTCACTACATACACCCTTAATGAGTGTGACTAATGGCATCAGTAGTATCATTATCATTGGCGCTTTGATTCAGGTATCTGCGTCGAATACCTTACTTATGAGCATTGCAGGTTTCGCCATTCTAATAACAAGTATCAACATTACGGGCGGTTTTGCAGTTACGCAGCGCATGCTGCAAATGTTCAGGAAATAAGGGAGAGCGTCATGTCAGAAGGTTTAGTTACAGTTGCATATATTGGTGCCACTATTTTATTTATCCTGGCACTGGGCGGCTTGAGTAGTCAGGAATCAGCACGTCGCGGGAATATTTACGGCATGGTCGGTATGACAATCGCCATTCTTGCTACCGTCTTTGGTCCGGAAGTCACAGCTAATTTCGAAACCGTGATTGGTGCTATGTTGATCGGTGCCTGTATTGGTCTGCTGCTTGCCAAGAAAGTTGAAATGACCCAGATGCCTGAGCTAGTAGCTATTCTGCATAGTTTGGTTGGCCTAGCAGCAGTACTGGTTGGGTTTGTTAATTTTATGGGGGAAAGTCATTTAACTGGTGTAGAAAAAACCATTCATGAAATCGAGATATATATCGGTATCTTGATCGGTGCAATCACTTTTTCTGGTTCAGTTATCGCCTTTGGTAAATTGAGTGGCAAGATAGGTGGCAAACCAATGTTACTACCGGCCCGCCATTGGTTGAATCTTGGATTACTCATTGCCGCCATATGGTTTGGTCGCGACTTTATACATGTTGCAGAAACAGGCGGCGGCATAACACCCCTATTAATAATGACAGCTGTTTCCCTCTTATTCGGTATTCACATGGTTATGGCTATTGGTGGTGCGGACATGCCTGTTGTTGTTTCTATGCTTAATAGTTATTCCGGCTGGGCAGCAGCAGCGACAGGTTTCATGTTAAACAATGATCTACTTATTGTTACCGGTGCATTAGTCGGTAGTAGCGGCGCCATCCTGAGTTTTATCATGTGTCGCGCGATGAACCGTAATTTCCTGGCCGTTATTGCAGGTGGTTTCGGGACCAGTGGCGGTACCGTTGCGGTTACTGATGGTGAGCAAGGAGAAGTTAATCCCATAGATGCTGAAGAAACTGCAGGTTTACTTAACGCTGCCAAGGAAGTCATGATTATTCCCGGTTATGGAATGGCCGTTGCACAAGCACAGCATATCGTGCACGAAATTACAGACACTCTGCGTAATCAGGATGTGAATGTTCGCTTTGGAATTCATCCGGTGGCTGGTCGTATGCCAGGGCATATGAATGTGTTGTTAGCTGAAGCAAGAGTACCGTATGACATCGTTTATGAAATGGATGAGGTCAATGATGATTTTCCGGATATCGATGTCAGTATCGTTATTGGTGCAAATGATATTGTCAATCCTTCTGCACTTGAAGATCCGAATAGTCCAATTGCAGGCATGCCTGTGCTGGAATGTTGGAAAGGTAAAACTACTATTGTATTAAAACGTACCATGGCCACTGGTTACGCCGGTGTGGATAATCCGCTGTTCTTTAAAGAAAACACACGCATGTTATTTGGTGATGCAAAAGATAGTATGGATGCAGTCTTTAAGGCTTTAGGCGACTAAAAATTTACTTGCTAATTTGGGTGGCCAGTCATGGTCATCTGGGTTTCTATTTTTTCAAAAAATTTAATAGCAATTTGTTTATCTCATCCGGTTTTTCCAGCATCATCCAATGCCCTGCGCCATCAATATGTTCATAGCGCCAGGAACCGGTAATATTCCAATCAGACTGTTTCATCTGCGGTTCTAATAAATGATGATCGTGTTCGCTCCAGATTCCCATTACAGAAATATCAATCATTGGGTATAGCGGTTGTTCAACTCGTCTGCCCCAGCCTTTCGTGTTTGCGCGATACCAATTGAGCGCTGCTGTGAGTGCTCCTGGTCGTGCAAGATCAGTAAAATA
>CAZCXC010000139.1:0-2343 GCA_964502505.1 uncultured Enterobacteriaceae bacterium | reverse complement strand
CGAATCTGGTTACGGCAGAGAATGGACGCATAGCCCTGGATAAGCTAAATGATAATGGTTTTGATCTTGTTCTTCTGGACCTAAATATGCCAGAGATGGATGGTATAGAGGCGTTACGTAAAATAAAAAGTGATGACAAACTTAGACGTATTCCTGTCATTATGATCTCTGCCGCAGATGAAATTGAGAATGTGACTCAATGTATTGAAATCGGCGCTGAAGGTTACCTACCAAAACCTTTTAATTCAATGATATTAAGAGCAAGGATAAATGCATCACTGGATAAAAAAAGATTACATGAACAAGATTATATTGAAAATGTTGAAGAAGGTAAGAAACATGCAGATCAGCTTCGTATTGCTAATGAATTAAAGGCAACGAAATGTGCACGAATATATTTTCGTATTTGCTTGTTTGTTCCTCTTCTCGTCCCTTTACCTTTTTTACTATTTAAAGGAGATGAAGGTTTATCATCAATTTTTATTGGTTCACTTGTCTTTGGTATGCCTCCCTTTGTCCTTTTCTTCTTATTACCACTTATATTTTTATTTGGCAGGATGACAGAAAAGCAGATTGTAATTGGAACAATTATTTTTCCTATAATATTTCCATTAATATTTGGCTTGTTTTGGTCAATAGCGCCTTATTTCATAAGCTCTGTAACAATAAGCCTAACGAATCCTTCTCAATGGGTTTTTACAACCATCGTTATACCAGCCTCTTACTCAATTCTCTTCCTTTCAGGTTATATTCTTCGCAGAAAACTGATTAATTGGGATGAGTAACCATAATTATTTCTTAAATATAAAATTATATTTCCATTTGTATATATATATTTATATTATTAGGTCTTTATAACAAAGGCATTAATGTCATTCATGATTATCATTAATAAAAGAATACATTATATTTTCTTTTGTTTCTTTCTGCTTTTTGCATGTGATTCCAGCGATGATGCACCTAATATAGGTGGCTTATACACTGATTTAGCAAAGGAGCAGGATCCAGACAGAAATCCAATCATCGTCATACCTGGTGTTTTAGGTTCAAAACTAGTTGATATAGATACTGGCATCGTGGCATGGGGTGAGATTGGTCGTGGCCTGGAAACCCCGAAGAAAGATGAAGAGATAAGACGGATTGCCCTACCTATGCAAGATGGAAAGTCGTTTCAGCAATTACGTGATAATGTAATTGCTGATAGCGCACTGGATAGCATTAAAATAACTATCTACGGAATCACTGTTGAAAAGAGTGCCTACGGTAATATTCTAGCATCGTTGGGTGTGGGAGGGTTCATCAATGAAAGCCATGGTGAATCAAAATCAATAGATTATGGTGATCGCCACTACACATCTTTCCAGTTTGCTTATGACTGGCGTCGGGATCTAGTAGAAGCGGCACAGCAGTTAGATAAATATATTCTGGAAAAGCGCACCTATGTACAAAAAGAAATTGCCAAACGACATGGCATAAAAAATAAAGATGTAAAATTTAATATTATTGCTCATTCCATGGGGGGATTAGTCGCACGTTACTATCTGCGTTACGGGGCAGCAGATCTACCAGACGATGGTTCACTGCCACCACTCACCTGGGCTGGCAGTCGTTTTGTAGAACAAGTTGTATTAATTGGCACACCAAGCGCAGGTTCGACAGATACTTTTCGCCATCTTGTGGAGGGGACACATTTAGCACCGGGTTTACCATCATTTGATGCAGCGATCCTTGGGACAATGCCTGGAATATATAAATTACTCCCACGTGCCAGACATGGACATATAATTACTGGTAGTGGAGATCAACAGAAATTTTTGGATCCTTATGATGCAGATCTGTGGAAACAAATGGGTTGGGGTTTGGCAAATCCTGAACTAGATTCAACACTCCAGGTTTTATTGCCAGAAGTGAAAGATAAAGAAACACGAATAAAAATCGCACTCAATCATCAGCGTAAATCCTTGATGCGTGCTAAAGCGTTTGCACAGGCACTGGATATGCCTGCGGTTACCCCACCAGGTCTTTCCATAAATCTGATAGCAGGTGATGCTGTTGATACAACGGATATTATCAAGATAAATACTGAAACAGGCGAACTGGATAATTATAAAAAAGGACCAGGTGACGGAAAAGTATTACGCAGTAGTGCCTTGATGGATGAAAGAGTTGGTTCTAGTATAAAAGGGCGTTTAAGAACACCGATTCACTGGGCAAATGTATTATTTCTATTCAGCGATCATTTAGGGTTAACTACTGATCCTGTTTTTACAGACAATATTTTATATATGCTTTTAGAACAACCATTACATGTGCAGGAGTAGATTTATATAACATAAACATCGC
>CAZCXC010000138.1:0-5839 GCA_964502505.1 uncultured Enterobacteriaceae bacterium | reverse complement strand
TGACAATTTTGGTTGCCCGTTGGTGGCAATCGATGTTGTTTAACCCTGGGGTGTTTAAACAAGAATTTTATGCATTGCGCTTACCGCGTATCTTATTATTAGGAGTGTTGCTTGGAGTAGCCCTTATATTAATTGAAGAGGCAAAACCAGGTTCAATAGCATTTGAATTATTACTGTTGCTGATATTTGCCTACTTCTTTCAGGGTTTAGCGACAATACATCGCGTTATAGCTGGAAAAGGATTACCGAAGATATGGTTGGTGATGTTGTATGTATTTTTATTAATCCCGCAGGTTGGCTTATTTGTAGCTTGTTTGGGGATGATAGATTGTTGGTTTGATAGATCAGTGGCCACAAAACCAGGCGACAATTAATTGGGAAAAATTTTGGGACACAGATTATCATATACGTAATTAAATGAGGTGATAGTGATGGAAGTAATTTTACTGGAAAAGATACATAAATTAGGCGATTTGGGTCAACAGGTCAAAGTGAAATCAGGTTATGGCCGTAACTATTTGATTCCTACTGGCAAGGCTGTTTCCGCAACACAGGAAAACGTTGAAAAATTTGAAGCCCAACGTACAGAGCTGGAAAAAGCCCAGGCTGAAGCATCGGCAGTAGCCACAGCGCGGGTTGAGAAACTGCAAGATGTCGTCGTTACTATCACACGAAAGGCGGGTACAGAGGGTAAATTATTTGGTTCAGTCGGTACTGCGGATATTATTAAAGCAGTGACAGCAACTGGAGTCGAACTCGCTAAAAAGGAAATACGCCTGCCCGAAGGATCCTTAAGAACCTTGGGTGAATTTGAGATTGGTGTACATCTGGAAGCTGATGTAGAAACCAAGATAAAAGTAAATATCGTAGCTGAAGAAGATTAATTCATACCTTGTACATGATGTGTGTGAGGTATTTTATTTATGGCAGAAGTTTTTGCCATGCATAGTAAATGACCAGAGGTGATAGAGGAAGTTAATGCAGGATACTGCCCAGTTATCCGATACAACTGATGCCGAGACGCTATCGTTAAAGATACCGCCACACTCGATTGAAGCTGAAGCTTCTATTTTGGGCGGGGTTTTAATCGATAAAGATGTTTGGGAAAATGTAGCAGAGCTTGTCTTTGAAGAAGATTTCTATAAAAAAGAACACCGTGTCATTTTTCATGCAATTGCTGCACTCGATTCGAATGGCGATCCTATAGACGTTATTACAGTTGCTGAGTGGCTGGAAAATCATCAGCAACTGGATGATGCCGGTGGACTTCCTTATCTAGCAAGGCTTGCCGAAAACACACCGGGCGTGAGTAATGTCGTTGCATATTGCAATATTGTGCATAAACGTTCGACTCTTCGACAACTGATTCGCGCAACAACCAAAATTAGTGAAAGTATTTTTAATCCTAAAGGCCTGGATAGCGATGAAATACTAGACCTTGCTGAGCAAACCGTTTTTGAAATTGCCGAACAGGAAACTAGAGGGCGACGCAATTATCATCCGATAAAAGATTTATTAGTCAGGGCCCTGGATCGAGTCGATGAACTCTTCCATAGTGACAACCCGATCACAGGGATTGCAACGGGGTTTGATGATTTTGATGACAAAACAGCCGGGTTACAACCTGCTGATCTCATTATTATTGCAGGCCGACCATCGATGGGTAAAACGGCATTGGCGATTAACATTGCAGAACACGCTGCGATTAAGGATAAAAAGTCAGTCGCTGTATTTAGTATGGAGATGCCGGGAGCCTCATTGGCGATGCGTATGATGTCTTCATTAGGAAGAATCGATCAACATAAAGTGCGAACGGGTAAATTGCATGATGATGATTGGCCGCGATTAACTTCTGCTGTTGAAATCCTTAAAGATGCGAAATTATTTATTGATGATACACCTGCCTTAACGCCTGCTGAGTTACGCGCACGTTGCCGTCGAATTAAAAGGGAGCATGGACTGGATATGATCATTGTCGATTATTTGCAACTTATGCAAGTCCCGGGAACGGTTGAAAACCGTGCCACTGAAATTTCTGAAATATCACGATCGCTTAAAGCGATGGCCAAAGAACTGAATGTACCTGTGATTGCACTTTCACAATTGAATCGTAGTCTTGAACAACGACCTAACAAGCGACCAGTGATGTCTGATCTAAGAGAGAGTGGGGCGATTGAACAGGATGCGGATTTGATTGTGTTTATCTATCGGGACGAGGTCTATGATGAAGATAGCATGGATAAGGGGAAGGCTGAGATCATCATTGCCAAGCAACGTAATGGTCCGATAGGTACAATTAAGCTTGCATTTCTTGGTAAATATACCCGGTTCGAAGACTATATCGAAGATGATGGATTCCCCACTGGGGATTATTAATGACCCGACCAGCAAGGGTTGTCATTAATCTTTCAGCACTTCATCATAATCTCCAACGCGTTCGCGAAATTGCACCTGACAGTAAAGTCATGGCCATTGTTAAGGCGGATGCCTATGGCCATGGTTTAGCACGTGTTGCACATGCATTAACTATTGTTGATGCCTTCGGAGTTGCATGTCTTGAAGAGGCACGTGAATTGCGAAACTCTGGTATTGAGCACCCCATTATTTTGCTGGAAGGTCCATATACTGCCAACGAATTAAAAGAGATTGATCAACTTGGATTAGAAATTGTTATCCATGCAATAGACCAAGTTGAAATGCTCGAGCAGATTGAATTATCTCAACCAATTTCGATCTGGTTAAAAATTGATACCGGAATGCACCGTCTTGGTTTTTTACCAGAAGAAGTCGGAACAATTCTGGAGAAAATAAAGCAATGTAATAGTGTTTCAAAAAATATTCGTTTAATGACACATCTTGCTCTGGCGAATGTACCTAGTAATTCAATGACTGTAAAGCAGCTTGAATGTTTTCAAAATGTTTGTGCAGATCTAAATGCTGACAAAACAATTGCCAATTCTGCAGGTATATTAGCTTTCCCTGAGAGTCATGTCGATTGGGTAAGACCAGGTCTTATGTTATATGGTGTGTCTCCTTTAACAGATAGCGAAGGTGGTAACGAAGGATTACAAGCCGTGATGACACTTGAGTCAAAATTAATATCAGTTAAACAATTACGGAAAGAGGAGCCAGTGGGATATGGTGCATCATGGTGTTGCCCGGAAGATATGCTGGTAGGAGTTGTAGCAGCAGGTTATGGTGATGGTTATCCGCGTCACGCACCTTCTGGCACACCGGTTTTAGTTAATGGTGAACGTGTTGTGTTGATCGGTCATGCTTCAATGGACATGTTAACAGTTGATCTGCGGACTCAACCAAATGCAAAGGTTGGTGATCCAGTTATATTATGGGGTGATGGTTTACCCGTAGAAAAAATTGCACAACATGCGGGTACAATCCCATACGAATTACTTTGTGCTGTACATAAACGATTGGAATTTATTGAACATGGCTAAAGCGAAAGTTCAATTTCAATGTGGTGAATGTGGTGCGGCTACGCCCAAGTGGACTGGGCAGTGTCCTGAATGTAATGCCTGGAACACACTCAGTGAAGTAATCACTGAAGCCAGCTCAAATAGTAAATCTTCTCGGTTTCGTGAATATCTGACGACACCCGCTGAAGTTTGTTATCTCAATAGTGTTGATACTATGCCATCACTCCGTTTGCAAACAGGTATGAATGAACTTGATCGGGTAACGGGGGGTGGCCTGGTACATGGTTCCGTTACTCTATTAGGAGGTGATCCGGGGATTGGTAAATCAACATTACTAATCCAGGTGCTTGCAGCTATCAATTCGGGGAGCGACTTAAAAACTTTATATGTTTCCGGGGAAGAATCTGCACAGCAAATTGGTATACGTGGTCGAAGGTTAGGTTTGGTATTAGACCAATTTAGGTTATTAACAGAAAATAATCTGGAACGCATTTTATCTATTGCTACGACGGAACAGGCCAATGTCATTGTAATTGATTCCATTCAGACAGTTCATACCGAGTTACTACAATCTGCGCCTGGCGCCGTCGCCCAAGTAAGAGAATGTGCAGCGCAATTAGTCCGTTATGCTAAACAGACAAATACAACAGTATTATTAGTTGGTCATGTGACTAAAGAAGGGACCTTGGCGGGTCCACGAGTTTTAGAACATATGGTGGATACCGTACTTTACTTTGAAGGGGATAGCAGCAGTCGTTTTCGTGTTATTCGTGCTGTTAAAAATCGTTATGGTGCTGTAAATGAACTAGGTGTATTTGCCATGACAGACAGGGGACTGCGTGAAGTTAGTAATCCCTCAGCTATTTTTATATCACGTCATGAAGAGCAGGTAGCAGGCAGTGTTGTGATGGTCACACGTGAAGGAACAAGGCCCATGCTGGTAGAGGTTCAGGCATTAGTCGATGAATCACATACCAGCACTCCACGTCGCGTTACGGTTGGTCTTGAACAAAATCGTTTGGCGATGTTACTGGCGGTTATGCATCGGCATGCCGGAATTGTTACCTATGATCAAGATGTCTTTATCAATGTGGTTGGTGGTGTAAAGATAAGTGAAACTGCTGCTGATTTAGCAGTAGCGGTGGCTGTTATTTCAAGCTTAAGAAATACACCGTTAGCAAAAGACCTGGTAGTTTTTGGTGAAGTCGGATTGGCAGGTGAAATCAGGCCTGTGCAAAATGGTCCCGAACGTTTAAATGAAGCCGCTAAACATGGATTTAAAAGAGCAATTATCCCAACAGCGAATTGCCCGAAACAAGGTATTGATGGTTTAGAAATAGTTTCTATAGTTCGTCTGTCTGATGCTATTGTTCAAATCTAAAAATCACTCAACTCTGTTCTGGCAAATCTATATTATTTGATAGGCAAGTTATCTTTGCTGTTTTTACTGCATTCCCGACAGCCTGCGTAATCTCTATTGTATAATTATCTATCTTTAAGCTGGTACCAGTCTCAGGAATATCTTCAAGATATTCTAATATAAGTCCGTTTAAAGTTTTGGGTCCACCACTGGGCAAGTTCCAACCAAGTTGTTTATCAATGTCACGAATAGTTGTCATACCATCAATAATAAAGGAACCATCGTCCTGAGGGTGTATATCCTGATTGAATGCCTGTCTGTCCGATGTGAATTCACCCACAATCTCTTCCAGAATATCATCCAAAGTAACCAGGCCCTGGATAACGCCGTATTCATCAACAACAATACCTGTCCGTCTTTTGTTTTGTTGAAAGTTAATTAATTGCAAGTGCAACGGAATTCCTTCTGGAACGTAATAAGGTTCAATAACTAATTTTTCAAGGTCCCCAGTTTTAAAATCACTTTTCTCATTTAATACCCTTGGCACTTTCCTAATATGGAGTATGCCGATGATGTTATCTATATTTTTTCGATAGATAATCAGACGTGTATGTTGTGATTGCATTAATTGTTCAATGGTATCCGCTACTGGGTCATCCAGATCAATACCTACTAATTCATTGCGCGGCACCATGATGTCATTAACTGTTACCTTTTCTAAATCAAGGATACTGACTAGCATTTGTTGGTGTTCGCTAGAGATCAAGGGGGCAGCTTCATGTACAACAGTCCTGAGTTCTTCCCGGCTGAGAGCTGTGTCTTCTTTTTTATCAACATTAATTCTGATTAGTTTTAATAAACTATTACTGACGCGGTTAATAATCCAGACAAAGGGGTAGCTAACTGTCATTAAAGGTCCGAGCACGAAAGCAGCCGGGAAGGCAATTTTTTCTGGATGAAGTGCAGCAACAGTTTTTGGTATGACTTCAGCGAATATTAGAAAAACGATTACTAGTACAAAAGGCGCAATCGCTAAACCAAGATC
>CAZCXC010000137.1:0-8651 GCA_964502505.1 uncultured Enterobacteriaceae bacterium | reverse complement strand
GAATTAGGATCTTTGCATACTTTTACACACTCAGTTGTATTACCGAATAATCTAAATCGCTCATCAAGTTCATCAAGTATGTCTGACTGGCATTCAAGGCCACTTCCTACAACCACACCTTCTAAGGGGACAGTATTATATTTATCAAGAAGAATTCTTAAATGATCGGTACAAATACCTGACTCACTTTCATTTACAACTTGAACACTTAATGCATAAATTTTTGTATCGGCATCAGCAAACCGATCAATAACATGCGTTTCTATACCAGCAATTGATGCGGAGGCAGCTAATGCACGTCCGGATTGTGCAATAACAAGATAGGGATTATTTAGCGGCATAAATTCCTCGCGGTTTCAAATGCCTTTTCATGTGCAAGATAAACTGGTTTTCCAGTTTCTCTCATCATTTCAAACATCCGGTAATGTACCTTATATTTAATATTGCCAACCGCCAATGCACCGATACCAAGTGTTTTATTCGGTGTAAAATCTAATTCTTTACCCATATCATGTAAATCGATACCTGCAATTCCTAGCGGAGGAACTGCATTCACATCAGCGGCAACAAGCAACTTTGGTGCTTGAGCCAATTGGTTTTTTGATAAAATCTGGATGCCTGCCCTCGCTGCGCCAATTACCACATCAGAAGTCTGCAATAAATCGTATACAGCATCATTCGAACCAAAATCCGCACCCTGCATTTGTACATCAAAGCGTCTACTGTAATCATCTGCAACCCTTTGCCCAACCTCTTTACCTCGATGCGAAGCTAAAAAAATATTAGCACCACAACTTGCCGCAAGGATACCGGCACATAAACCAACTGGCCCCGTTCCACCCAAGATATGGATATTTTTATCTTTCAAGCCTTCACCAGATTTTTTCTTTACCCAAACTTCAACACAAGCTATGAGTGCAGCAGCCGTTGTGATAGCCCCACTTGGATCAGCAAACACCGATACTTCAAATGGCGGCACCATTGCCGCTTTAGCTCTATTTAGCATATCCATGGCTAACCCAAACTCTCGTCCACCAATAAAAATACCTGTTCGTTTAACGCCAGTCGGTCCACGCGAAAAAATTGTATCCTGAGTTAAGGAATGCACATCATCTAGTACAACATCCACATAAGGAATGACGCCATCAAATTCAGCTTCATAAGCCATGTTCACATCAAAGGGACTGACATTTTTAGTTGGATTAAACATATGTAATAAAAACGGATCTTTCATTTGGTTTAATGTTTCTAAAATTGTTATCGGGATCTCTGACTCATTCAGAGTTTCCTAGCTTATATTTTTAAAATTTATTTTCTCAACAGTCGTTTGTTCATTATTTTTAATTTCAGCTTTTTCATTCCGCGCTTTACATACTCTGAATGTTAAACCGGATTGATCTTTCCACTCTTCACGCATAAGTCTAAGCGCCTGATGAGCTTGTGTCTCATTAGCGAACACAGCAAACCCTGTTGGCCCCCAGGAACTTTGGCCTATTCCTGTAGCACCTTGTTCTATTAATTGCGGTAATACTTGTGCTACCAATCCACTACAAAAACGACCTCCCTGAGCATTTGAAAAATGATCACCTACTTGTTGTTGAATTTCAGTTATCGCTTTACCGAACTGTTCACAATCTTCTTCTGCCAACGCAGGGAGTACCTGCATTAAGGTTAAACGACATAAATATTCAGTGATTCTCTCTTCCATTGGCGCTAGTTGTTGAAATGCCACTTTTTCTAACTGGCCGTGAACACCTTCCATTTCATGATCAAATACCAACAATACTCGCCATGATTCCGGGAAATGGATATGGCTAATGATTGGCGGTACATGCGTATTGACTCCTCGTCCACCATCCACCAAAAAACCACCCATGGAAAATGCACCTACACCAATACCTGAGCGCGCACCCCGATCCATAATCTCAGCTATTTTTCTTGTGCTAAGTACTGCACCATAAATACCGGCAATTGCTGTACCCACTGCGAGAGACAATTGTGTGCCCGAGCCAAGTCCTGCATGTTCAGGAATTGCTTGTTTAATAATCATCTTAACACCTTGTTTTTTATCAAAATATTCCAAGATCTTGCCAGCATACACAGTGGCACGACTGCTGGAAGGACCCTGGATAATGACATCTGGAGATGCAGTCGCAACAACATGTGTAAATAATTCATCTAAGCAGAGGCCCAGACTGCCAAAACTCCTTCCTAAACCACCATGCATATCAACAAACCCAAGATGTAGACGAGCGGGTGCTAAAACACTGGTAAATTGTTGTTTAACTGATTGATTATATTGTTTTTGTTTATTCACAGTACTGTGCCAATCAAGAAATCGTTTTTTACAGTATATAAATGATGACTAAAGCTACTCGATTTAATAGCCGTATAATACTTTATGTCAAAGGATTGAGATACTCTCAAGTCTCGGATTCAAGCTATTGTCCCTCCTGATTTTTTGGGTGTGCATTAGCTTGTTTTGATGGCTATAATACGGAACAAGGCAAACAAGATATTGCCCAGATAAAAAGCAGGCGCTGGCATTTTTATCCACAAGAATTGCTGTAATTCATTCGATAATTGACTTTTTAACCCACCTTTTAACCTACCGTGGAGAAAAAATGTCGTGGCGGAAACCATGATTCTGATCCCTGGACGCACAAGTAAACAGGGAACCTCATTAAATAAAGGAAAACTGAAGGAGGAATACCAAGAGGTTACCTCCACAGTGGAAATGAATCAGGAAGATATGGAACGACTGGGTCTGGTCGAAGGCGACCAGGTACGGCTTTACAATTCCGTTGGTGAGACAATTGTTCGCTGCAAAGGTCGCAAACCTCAAGATTTACCTTCAGGTATGTTATTCATTCCCTATGGCCCACCTTCAAGTCAGTTAATGGAAAGTGATACCGCCGGTAGTGGTATGCCTTTGTCAAAGAATTTGCAAGTCAATGTAGAGAAAGTGGCAGCGTAAGCTAATATTAATTATGCAACCAACATAAAGAGGCAACGACATGAGTGAGAATATCCAAATAGTAAAACACGCCACATGCACATTTTGTGGATGTGTCTGTGACGATATGGATCTCACTGTCGATATGGATGCAAAGAAAATAATAAAAGCTAAAAATGCTTGCGTATTGGGTCGTGCATGGTTTTATGAGCATGTTATTGAGGAACGTCCTATAGCACTCATCGATGGTCATGAAGTGACGGTGGAAGAGGCCGTCGAGGAAGCTGCACAGGTACTGGTTAAAGCTAAATTTCCAATCACCTACGGGCTCAGTGATACTACCTGTGAAGCGCAACGTCAGGCTGTGGCTATTGCCGATATTATAAAAGGCACTATAGATACCACGACTTCAGTCTGTCATGGCCCCTCTGGTTTGGCATTCCAGGGTATAGGCGAAAGTACAATGACACTGGGTGAAGTTAAAAACCGGGCGGACTTGGTTATGTATTGGGGTGGTAACCCTGCTGCATCACATCCCAGACATTTCACCCGTTATACCGTAACACCAAAAGGGATGTTTATACCCAATGGCAAAAAAGACAGAACCGTCGTGCTTGTTGATGTACGTAAGACGCAAAGCGTCCCGGTTGCTGATATTTTTGTACAGGTAAATCCGGGTAAAGATTTCGAAGTACTTTGGGCACTTCGTGCATTGGTTAAAGGTAAAAAAATAGATGCATCGATCGAAGAAGAAACCGGGGTGTCGCTGGAAGTGTTGGAAGACCTGGTTGAGCGCATGAAAAACTGCCGCTACGGTGTACTGTTTTTTGGCATGGGATTAACCATGACCCGCGGTCGTCATTTTAATTCAGGTGCCTTACTTGCCCTAGCCACTGACCTCAATGAATTTACCCATTTTGTTGCCAAACCGGTGCGCGGACACGGCAATGTTACTGGTGCAGACAATGTAGTGTCGTGGCAAACGGGTTACCCTTTTGGCATTAGTTTTAACCGTGGTTATCCACGATTTAATCCGGGTGAATTCACAACTGTTGATACGTTATCACGTGGTGATGCAGATGCTGCATTGATCATCGCCAGTGATCCTGCTTCTAATTTTCCCAAAGCTGCGATTGAGCATATGAAAAAAATTCCAATTATCTCACTTGATACTAAACAAACAGACACTAGTAACCTTGCGCATGTGGCATTTACAACTGCAACTTATGGTATCAATACGACTGGCACTGTCTATCGAATGGATGATGTGCCCATCACGTTACGCAAGGCCTTCGACTCACCTTTCCCAACAGATGAAGAGATCTTGACTGCGATCAAAAAACGAGTGCATGAACTTATGCTTGCAAAACGGGGGGGCAACAGGGGCAATTGGTGAAGCTAAAGTTGCTTCGCAAACACCTTTGTAAATTCTGTCATTATTAAAATAATAACAATAAATAAAAAAAGAAAAGTTCGAGGGAAGTTTTGATGGCATCTGAATTACGAATCTTCAATGGGAGGGTCTATGACCCAATCAATAGCGTTGATGGTGCAGTTCAGGACATCTGTGTAAATGACGGACGAATCGTAGATTCAGTTTCTGATAGTGCAACCCGTATTGATGCACAAGGTATGGTGATCATGCCGGGTGGTGTAGATATCCATTGTCATATTGCAGGACCAAAGGTCAATCTTGCCCGCAAATTGCTACCGGAAGATCATCGTCTCGATCCTCATCCTGGTACACCTTATACCCGATCAGGCACAGGCGGTATTGTCCCCTCAACTTTTGCCACTGGTTATCGTTACGCCACATTAGGCTACACCACGGCAATGGAAGCGGCAGTTACTCCTATTGGTGCCAGACACACATTGGAAGAATTTCACGACACACCGATTATTGATAAAGGATTTTATGTTCTTCTCGGCAACAATATCTTCTTACTAAATCTATTGCGGGAAGGCCGGCACGAGGAATTTCGTGAAGCGGTTGCCTGGTGGGTAAATTCTACCAAGGCCTATACCACCAAATTGGTTAATCCTGGTGGGGATGAACCCTGGAAAGGTAAAAAGAATTCTAATGTCGCTGATATTGATGAAAAGATTGATGGGCTTTCACCCCGCCAGATTATCGAGGCCTTCATCAATGCAGTCGATGCCATGGGTTTCCCTCATCCCCCCCACATACATTGCAATAACCTGGGGCATAGCGGTAATTATAAGACCACACTAGAAACTATGAAGACAGCTGGCGACAAACGCGCACATATCGCCCATATTCAGTTTCATAGTTACGGTGGCGAACTAGGCAAAAATCCAATATCAAAAGCCAGGGAAATTATCGAATACATTAATACACATCCCAATATCACCTGTGATGTAGGCCAGGTCATGTTTGGCAAATCAACTATCATGACCGCTGATGCACCACTAGCTTATATGTTACGTGGAATAAGTAAAAATAAATGGGTCAATGCAGATACAGAGTGTGAAAGTGGCTGTGGCATAGTACCTTTTGAATATCAAGAACATATCTATATGCATACATTACAATGGGCGATTGGTCTTGAACTATTTTTACTTTCAGAAGATCCATGGCGAGTGATTCTTTCGACTGATCACCCAAATGGTGGATCATTTATGCATTATCCGAAACTAATCAAGTTGCTTATGGATAGCAGTTTTCGAAAAGAAGAAATGGGACATGTTAATCAAAAAGCCATTGCTAAAACGGAACTCAATGATCTGGATCGTGAATTTACTCTGAATGAGATAGCTATCATTACACGGGCAGGCCCGGCACGTGCGCTTGGTTTGCAGAACAAAGGTCATCTTGGTCCAGGGGCTGATGCTGATATTACTATTTATGATGAAATGGAAGATAAAGAAATGATGTTTAATGCGCCGCGTTATGTCATTAAATCGGGGATCCCTATTATTGCAGATCATGAATTTAAAGAAGACCACATTGGAAAACTCCTGCACATAACACCAGAATACGATAAAAAAATAGAAGAAAAAGTACAGCCTTTCTTTGAAGATTATTATTCCATTGAATTTGCCAACTATGCTGTTAGTGATAGTTATCTCCATGATCATGAAATAATTGCGACTAAAACATCTTAATAATGAAGATTAATTCCACTGAAATCGTTGATACTTTTGCTGAAGCATTCAAGATGGCAGGCACTCGTATCATTATAACTGCCGCAACTAAACAATGGGCCATGGCTGCTGCGCAATCAATGACAGGCTTTGCTACTTCAGTCATTGGATGCAAATGTGAAGCTGGGATTGAACGCGAATTATCAACAGAAGAGACACCCGATCTACGTCCCGGTGTAAGTGTACTGCTATTCGCCATGGATGCTGAAGGTATCGGTAAACGTCTAGTTGAACGTATAGGGCAATGCGTCATGACCTGCCCTACAACTGCTTGCTTTAATGGCCTTGCATCAGAAAATACTGCTGTAGTCGGCGGACAACTACGTTATTTTGGTGACGGACATCAGATCAGTAAAGTACTGGGCAACCGCCGTTTATGGCGTGTGCCTGTGATGGATGGTGAATTTCTAGTGGAAGATAGTTTTGGTGTACAAGAAGCAGTGGGTGGAGGGAACCTGCTGATACTTGGTAAAGATCAAAAAGTGGCTCTGTCTGCTGCTAATGCTGCTACCAAGGCCATGCGAAAAATTGCTGGTGTAATATTACCTTTTCCTGATGGTGTTGTTCGTAGTGGTAGTAAAGTCGGTTCAAAATATAAATCCCTGATTGCATCCACTAATGATGCTTACTGTCCTACCCTACGCGGTTCGGCAAAAGAAAACATAATGCCCGATGGAGTTAACTGCGTGTTGGAAATAGTTATTGATGGTTTAAACGAGGCAGTAGTCGAAGAAGCTATGCGTCAAGGATTAAATGCAGCGGCCAAACCAGGAATTAAACAAATCTCTGCTGGTAATTATGGTGGCGATTTAGGCCAATACCATCTCCATTTATATAAAATCCTGGACAGTCAGCAAGCCTCATGAGTTTAACATTGTCATTACATACAGCGCCGGAAGTGCCCATTGAGGCTGATGTGATCTGTCCGGACAAAATTAATGGCAATAATGAATCTACACTTGCAGCACTGTATATCTTACATGGTAATCAACAAACGGAGCTCGGTGAATTTTTCAAAATCAAAGGACAATATGATGGTGAAATCAGGATTGAGGGAGATTTATCAAATGTGAAACACCTTGGCGCAGCTATGACGAAAGGCCGCATGATTATTGATGGAAATGTAGGCCAGCATCTAGGCACAGGTATGAGCGGCGGCGAAATTATTGTCGAAGGAGATGCTGCGGATTGGGTTGCACCGGAAATGACAGGTGGCAGAGTAATTGTAAAAGGTAATGCTGGTCATATGGTAGGGGCCGGTTACCGTGGCAGTGCTATAGGTATGCAGGGTGGTGAAATTATTATCCACGGAAATGTAGGTAATGAAACTGGACATGTTATGCGTAGTGGTCTTATTGTTATTGGTGGCAGTAGTGGTGACTTTACTGGAGTCAATATGCTTGCTGGAACGATAATTGTACTGGGTGAAATGGGTATTCGTAATGGCGCTGGGATGAAACGGGGTACGATACTTTCAATGCATGATGCCCATATGTTGCCCACTTTTACCTATGCCTGTACTTATCAACCGACCTATGTACGAATGTACCTTGCGTATATAAAAGAGTTGGGACTAACTATTACAGATGAACAATTGATTGGAAAATATAAACGCTGGATAGGTGATGCTGTTGAACTGAACCGCGGTGAAATTTTATTATTAAATTGATAAATTTTTATTCATTAAAATATTTAGTTAATTAAATACTGGGGAAGGAGAATATATATGACTACGATCGTTACTGATAATTGTAAGGATTGCCGATTTACTGACTGTGTTTCGGTATGTCCCGTTGCCTGCTTTCACAATGACGATGAAATGCTCTATATCGATCCTGACGTTTGTATTGATTGCAGCGCATGTATTCCTGAATGTCCGGTTCAGGCAATCTTTGAAGATGATGATATCCCAGAAGATAAGGAAGAATGGATTGCAATCAATGCTGAACGCGCACCACAACTTCCAGTTTGCGATGAACAAATGGAACCCCTGCCGGGAGCAGAAGAAAAGAAAGCAGCGTTAGGTTTCTAAGTATCACTTATTCTCGCACATAAAATAATAATAAGCTGGAGGATTTGGTTTTTATGAGTCAACTCGGCACCGAGCAAAATCCATTATGCGTGGCGATTGTTGGAAGTGGTCCCAGTGGATTTTATGCAACAGAAGCGCTCATAAAATCTGAATTATCAGTAAAAATTGATATGTTTGAACGTCTGCCGTGCCCTTATGGTTTGGTGCGTAATGGTGTCGCTCCTGATCATCCAAAACTCAAACAAGCTATATTACTCTATGCCAAGATCGCTGAATCTCCAGAATTTAATCTGATAGCAAATGTAACGGTAGGCAAAGATGTCACAGTAGATGATCTTAAAACTGCTTATCATGCAATTATTTTCACCTATGGTGCGGAGACCGATCGTAAACTAGGTGTCCCAGGAGAAGATTTAGCAAGTAGTCATACTGCAACAGAATTTGTCGGTTGGTATAACGGTCACCCAGACTATCGCGATCGAGAGTTTGATTTATCAC
>CAZCXC010000136.1:0-2164 GCA_964502505.1 uncultured Enterobacteriaceae bacterium | reverse complement strand
AATGAACGCTTGCGGGTTCGTGTACTTCAATTCTTCGAGCGCCTGGAAACACAGCTTAAACAAATCTTGAGGGAAGCCAATCTAGATGATAGTGCACGGCTTGTCGGGTCAATAGACTCAGGGGCTAATCAGATAATGGCCTTTGTTGAAGGGAAGATGAGCCAGTTTGTTCGCACATCGTTCAACAAGAAACCCACTGAACATTATCAGGAACAGTGGCAGGCGTTGAGACGGGGGTTGTTCAGATAATTTCCTGAAGATTACTGTCCTTGTAGTCCTTCAGTTGGTCAGTAGCTCGAAACGAGCAATTTTATCCGCATATTCTTTCCTAATTGCTTCCTGTTCCATGTGTTTATCTGCAATAAATTTATCGTTGTTTTTGATTTGTCTTTGTAATGATTGTATATCCTTGAGCAGGTCTTCTGGTGGTTGTTTGCCGGCAAGTTCTTCTGCTGCTGCGGTGGCGGTGCGTTTATCCAGATCGGCCTGAATTTTCTCATTGCGTTTCTTTGCCAGTTTGATCGTCGAGTCAAGCGCGGCAATTTTTCCATCACTTGTCATCTGAATATCATCTGCATTGCTGTACGTATCCAGGAGGATTTTGTCCTGTTTTTCTATTTCTGCTAGCTTACGATTCTCCTCCTCCTGAATGGCTGCCAAACGCTCATCCTCGGCTCTTTCTTCTTCGGTTTTGGCTCTCTCAGACTCTTTTCGAGTAATTCCATGACTGCTTATTTCTTTATGGCTCTTTTGTGAGTATTCAGGCGGCACCTTATCTCCGCATTCCCTCACACCATCACTGTTTTCCCAGCATTTAATGCGTGACTGGGCGGGTAAGGATAGAACCACCAAACCCAGCGTTATCACAGCTAACAAAGATCCTTTTGAAATATTCATATCTGCACCTGTCTCTCTACTTATTCTTATTGACTACCTTATTTCTCATCGGTTTCAATTAGTTGTCCCAGTTAGATGTCTATGGCACCATACGATTCTCGGTATTGCCTGATTCTATCAAGATTTTCAGACAACCTCGGTATTTTTTCCAGATATTCAATCATATTTTCCAGCGTAATAATGCTTATGACACTTATTTGGTGCCGTTGTTCAACCTCCTGTACCGCTGATAATTCACTCTCCCCCCTTTCTTGTCTATCCAGAGCAATGGTGGTACCTGCTGTTGTCGCACCCGCCTGTCTTATAATTTCAACCGAGAGATTAACAGAAGTACCAGCGGAGATGACATCATCAATTATCAGTATTTTACCATGGAGTGGCGCGCCAAGAGTTGTGCCTTCCTCACCATGATCTTTTGCTTCTTTTCGATTAAAACAATAAGGCATATTTATATCATAATCATCAGCAAGTGCCATTGCCACGGCCGACGCCAGGGGGATGCCCTTGTACGCCGGGCCGAATAACATGTCATATTTAATGTTAGCTGCCTGTATCGCGCTCGCGTAAAAACGACCTAGTCGAGCAAGACTCTTACCATCATTGAACAAACCACTATTGAAAAAATAGGGACTTTGCCTTCCAGACTTAAGCGTGAAGTCGCCAAAGCACAAGACTTTATGCTCAATGGAAAACTCAATAAATTCTAATTGGTATTTCTGCATAAAAAATTTTCTTTATGGAACAAATCGTCATTAATTGATTATCATACATCGCCTCTCAATTTGAAAACATATCAAGGGTTGATAGATGAAAGTAATGACATTGAATATCAATGGTATTCGTGCAGGGCATAGAAAAGGGTTCTTTCAGTGGATGCTGGTGCAGAATGTTGATGTGGTTTGTATCCAGGAAACGAAAGCGCAGGTGCATCAATTATCAGAAGAGATACTCTCACCAAATGGCTATTCTGGGTTTTTCAATGATGCCGAAAAAAAAGGATATAGTGGCGTAGCCATTTATACCAAACAACAACCTGATAAGATTAAAACAATCTTGGGTTGGCACCGTGCAGATTCTGAAGGCAGGTATATTCAGGCTGATTTTGGATCGTTGAGTATTATTTCTCTCTATCTCCCCTCAGGATCTTCCAGCGAGGAACGGCAGGCAATCAAATATGATTTTATGGATCGATTTATGCCTGTCCTGAAAAAATACAGAAATCAGAAAAGAAACTATATTATTTGTGGCGACTGGAATATTGCCCATA
>CAZCXC010000135.1:0-2571 GCA_964502505.1 uncultured Enterobacteriaceae bacterium | reverse complement strand
CCATTTAATTCATCCACAATTGAATTTGCAACTTTCTTCCCTAGTTCAACACCCCATTGATCAAATGAATTGATATTCCAGATATGGCCTTGAACAAAAGTCCTGTGTTCATACATTGCCAGTAATGAACCCAATACTTTTGGGCTCAGTTCATTATATATAATAGTTGTACTTGGTTTATTCCCTGAAATTTTCTGATAAGATTTCTGTTTATTGTCAATATTCCCAGTCATTAGTGCCTTACTTTGAGCAAAACAATTAGCAAGTAATATTTTGTGTTGCTCGTCATCTGGCGATTCTCCATTAAGTGGTACGAGAAGTTCGACAGAGATAAGGTGTGTCCCCTGATGTAAGAGTTGAAAAAAAGCATGTTGTGCATTTGTACCCACGCCCCCCCCAGACAATAGGTGCCGTAGGATAGTCAACATCCTGGCCTTCGTGGGTTATGTTTTTGCCATTACTTTCCATAAACAATTGACACAGATAATCAGGTAGTAGTTTTAGTGATTCATCATAGGGAATAACAGCCAGTGTGCTTGTGCTATAAAAGTTGATATACCAGATATCAAGCATCGCTAGTATTATGGAAATATTCTTTTCCGGCGGTGATGATATAAAGTGATCATCCATCTCTTTTGCTCCTGCCAGTAATGCCCGGAAATTTTTCATACCTATACTGACAGCAATTGGTAACCCGGTTGCTGACCAGAGTGAATAACGACCACCCACCCAGTCCCAGATCTCAAAAATATTTTCTGAATTAATACCAAATTTTTCCGCTCCTTGCCTGTTAGTAGAAACTGCAATAAAATGTTTTGCAATATCCTTGCATCCACTCGATATTAGCCACTGTTTTGCAGATGTCGCATTGGTTAAGGTTTCTTTGGTTGAGAATGACTTTGAAGATATACAGAATAACGTTGTCTCTGGATCAACCTTGCTGAGGATTCGGTTTATTTCTTTAGCATCAATATTAGCAACAAAATAAATTTTTTGTTTTGAAACACGGTAGGAATTTAGTGCATGGACAACCATACGCGGGCCCAGGTCAGAACCACCAATACCAATATTAATAAATGTATCAATTGATTTGCCGGTATGACCTTTTAGATCACCTGCATGTAATTTTTCGATAAACTGCCCCATGTGTTGTAGTTCGGTTTCAACCTGATCAAATATTTCCTTGCCATCAACTTTGAACTGATTTGTTTTTGTGGATCGAAGGGCAGTATGTAAAGCGGGACGTTTTTCTGATGAGTTTATTTTTTCTCCTGAATAAAGTCTTTTAATAGCTGTTTTAATTTCAGATGCATCTGCCAGGGACAGGAGTAAATCTAAAGTGTTTTGAGCACACAAGGTTTTTGAAAAATCTACGTAGATATCGTTGAACTTAACAGTAAAGTTTTTTAAACGTTGTGGTTCATTCTGAAATAAATCGCAAATACTAGTTTTGCCGATTGCTTTATAGTGATTTTCAAGATGTTGCCAGACAGCCTGGAATGAATTGTTAATAGTTGGTGAACTGTTCATTGCTTGTGAATAGAAGCAGTAGTAAATTTATTATTTGGTATTAAATTATTTTTATGGACTAAATAATTGGCGTTGAAAATTGCAGTAAATCGCAATCAATAAATGATTGCTAAAAAAATACTAAATATAATCTAACCTGCGCCAGCAATATAATTTTCAAGTTGAGTGATAAGGAATTCTTTTTCTGAAATAATATTTTTCACTACATCCATGACAGATAAAACACCAATCGGCTTATCATTATCAACTACTGGCATGTGCCGAATATGGTGTTTTGACATCAGAGCCATACATTCCTCAATGTTTTGTTTCGGTGTCATATAAAGTACTTTTTCAGTCATAATACCCCGTACAGGCGTTTCACGTGATGAACGATTTTGTAAAACAATTTTGCGGGTATAATCTCGTTCTGAAATGATTCCTACCAGTTTGTTATTTTCCATTACCAAAAGGGCCCCAACTTTTTCTTCATTCATTCTGGTAATGGCATCATAAACCATCGCATCCGGTGAAACGGAATGTATTTCATGGCCTTTAGTCTCGAGAATCTGGCGAACGGTTGTTGTCATGAATATAGCCCCCATGGATTGAGCACTTTTTATTTTACCTCTATAGGATAATGCTGTTATGGCTCTGTGTACAGGTAGTAGCGCTATAATTATAGTTAATGCCCATTATTATGTCGTAATGATGCAAGTATGTTTTTCAGGATGTTAAGTGTGTTTTTATATCCATTTTTAATCTGTCAATACTGGAATATTTAAAGTAACATCACATGGGGTGGATAGGGGAGTTCTGGAAATTTGTTGAGGAATCATAGTTTTTAAAAATCAGGAATTATTGTCAGGTATGAAGGATTTTATAATTCAATTCAGATAAATATGATGGAGAGCATCCCGCAGAAATTAGGTAAATATGATGTCACTGAACATATTGACCGTGGCAGCATGGGTATTGTCTATCTGGGTCATGATCCTTTTATCGACCGCCCAGTAGCTCTCAAGGTAGCATTAGGTGAATCATTGAGTGATCCGGAATCCG
>CAZCXC010000134.1:0-2417 GCA_964502505.1 uncultured Enterobacteriaceae bacterium | reverse complement strand
TTCGACGTGTAACGCTGGATGAGCCATAGGAAGACCCACGCGATACCAAATGAAGGGAAATAGTGGATTCGGCAACCAGTATAACCAGCCTAGACTCTTGCGAATCTCACCACTACTTAAATGTAGATCAAGCCAAACGTACAAGAACTTGTAGATACACAAACCCGGAATATAATTCACCCGGAACCCGTCTGTCTTTAGGTATTTTCGACGAATGTAATAGTTACCCTCGAACGGAGTGATTCCCCATCCAATTGGGCCATCTGCGATAATTTCATTAGTATCGGAAAAACTAATTCGAACCCTTTTATTAGTCATGGGACCTTCTATCTTAAAATATTATTACCTGAATTTTTTTGCTACCCAATAATCCAGACTAATATATCTACCACCGCCTAAAACAAATAATGCAAGTAACATAATAAAGTAGGTAGCAGCGAATTCAATTCCATTATTCAGTGAAACAATACTGCCATGTTCGGTCAACCAATCATAATTGCCATGTTCTTTAAGAATTGATTTTGCACGATCCAGTCTGTCGATAGCTTCAACCGCATTTTCAGCTGCAAAAGCACTCATCGGATCGTGTAAAGCCTGCCAACCGTTTTCCAGATGCACTGTAACCATAGCAACAATCATCGTAAACATCAGTGGTATAGAAATCCAGCGTGTAGCAAGTCCTAATGCAAGCAGGATTGCACCAAAATACTCAACCGACCAGGCCATGTATGCATTTAATGCGGGAAAGGGCAAACCCAGACCCCAGTCAGGGTTACCAAACCAGGCGATTGTATTATCCAGTGAACTGTCACTATCGAATGGATTCCATTTATTATTACTTGCAAATCAAAATACTGGCACCAAATATATTCTTAATAATAAAGGACCAATAAAATCAATCGAATCTCGTATCTTATCAAGTATTCCCTGCGCCCACTCTATTAAATTAATAATTGCTGTCATTACCTTTCCCCTTATTTTTCTTCGATTGATTTAATTACATCATTGATTCTAGTTTCTAAAAATTATGCGGCCGTTTTATTCTCAACATCCGGATGTAACTCAATCAATGCTACAGACAGGCCAGTGTCAGTTACGACGCGTGCATGATAGCGTCGCAACTGCCGAGGTGAATTAACTCCACAGGAATGCGCAAGCACACCAACTTCTTTAACCATGTTTTTCGCATAATGCATGACACGTATTACTTTATTCTCAGGATCCAGTCCTCTTTGCAATTTTTTCTTATGCGTAGTAATACCTGTAGGACAAGTATTTTTATTACATTGCAATGCCTGAATACAACCAAGGGCGAACATAAACCCACGTGCTGATGTAATAAAGTCTGCGCCTATACATAAGGCCCAACCTACATCCGCAGGTGTAATCAGTTTTCCGGATGAAATAACCTTAATTCTGTCCCTGAGTCCATGTTCATAAAGTTTATCGACCAGTAACGGCAGACTTTCACGCAGTGGCAATCCCATATTATCCATCAATGTCATCGGTGCCGCACCAGTACCACCATCAGCACTATCAACCGTGATAAAGTCTGGCGCACTTTCAATGCCTCGCTGTTTAATTTCAGTAAATAAATTATCCAGCCACCCATAGGCACCAATAACAGTTTTAAAACCAACCGGCTTGCCTGTTACTTTGCGTATATGGGCGATCATATTTAGTATATCTTCATTACTATTAATATCCGTATGTCGATTGGGGCTGATTGAATCACCGCCTGGTGGTATCCCTCTTATCTTTGCAATCTCTTCTGTCACTTTACCTCCAGGCAAGATACCGCCCTTACCCGGTTTTGCTCCCTGGCTCAGTTTAATTTCGAACATCTTGATTTGATCATGGCTAGCTACTTCACGTAGCTTGTCATCATTCAAATTCCCTTCCAGATCACGTGCTCCATATTTTGCTGTACCTATCTGGAATACGATATCGGCACCTCCCTCAAGATGATAAGGTGATAGTCCGCCCTCACCCGTATTCATCTAACAACTCGCCATACGTGCACCATTGGATAGTGCCAGCACAGCAGGCTTTGAGATGGCACCAAAACTCATACCTGAAATATTGAATAGCGAAGCTGTGGTATATGGCTTTTCACAATAAGGACCGATTGTTACTGGTTCAAGTTCAACCGCATCCTCGTCCAATGTTGGAAAAGGGCAATTGACAAATAACACGGTACCCGGTGGTCTAAGATCGCGGGTTGAACCAAATGCAATCGTATTATCAAGATTTTTTGCTGCGCGGTAAGCCCATGATCGTTGAGCACGGTTAAAAGGCATTTCTTCACGGTCCATCGCAAAAAAATACTGGCGAAAAAATTCACCTAAATGTTCAAAGTAATATCTAAAATGACCAACGACTGGGTAGTTACGTCTTATTGCCGATTTAGTCTGACT
>CAZCXC010000133.1:0-1711 GCA_964502505.1 uncultured Enterobacteriaceae bacterium | reverse complement strand
GTCCAGAGGGAACTGGAAAAAATGACTGCTGCCGGGCTAATCAGTGCCAAAAAAATAGGTAACCAGAAGCATTACCAGGCCAATCCTCAGTGTCCGATTTATGCTGAACTTTCAGGTATTGTTCGCAAAACATTTGGCATTGTTGATGTGATAAGACATGCGCTGTTACCTATCGATGAGGAGATAGACTATGCCTTTGTATATGGTTCTATAGCCAAGGGAGAAGAAAGCGCAAAAAGTGATATTGATCTTATGTTAATTGGCCATAATTTGAATTATGGCGAAGTGATGGATTTATTAATTCCTGTTGAAGGGAAACTGGGGCGACCGGTAAATCCAAGTATCTACACTGCGAAGCAAATCAGGGATAAATTGAAATCAAAAAATTCATTTATTTCTCGCGTATTAAAACAGGATAAATTATGGATAAAGGGAGATCAGGATGACATTAAAGGAATTAGATAATCTGGTAAAAATCAAAACTCTGAAAACAGAGCCTCCAGATCAAGATGAATTTGACAAAATGATTAAATCTGCGAAAAGGTGTTTAAATGATGCTGAAGTCGATGGTCTGTCTGATGAGGGTAAATTCTCTTCTACCTATACTGCCGCTCATCTGTTGTCATTAGCTGCAATGCGTTGGCATGGATATCGTTCTAATAATCGTTTTCAGGTTTTTCAATGTTTGATTCATACCATAGGCATTGATGAAGCTAAATGTCGGATGCTAAATAAATGCCATAATTTAAGAAACGTTGCAGAGTATGAAGGTCATTTAGAAATAACACCGCAAATTCTAGAGGAGTTAATTAGTATTACGAAAGGACTAATGGTATCAGTTGAGGCAATGGGCCCTGTGAGCCAGAATTAAACCAGAGATATAAAATAAAAGACAATTGTTATATCGCATGTTTTTAAATGATCGATACTGAATATGATAATAGTATAGGACAGGATATTGCCGAGGATGCGTCTTTAGGCAGGGAGTTGTCGTTCTTGTTCGGTGAAGACATTGTTGAGCAGACGCGCTTGATTGATATTGCTGATCTGAATCTATCTGATAAGTTGACCCGTGAGATCGGTGTGGGTGTCCGGCAACTGAAACAGTTGAAGCATGACCCCGAGGCGCAACGGCAATGGCTGAGTGAACAGACACCGGCTTTACGCCTATTACTGTGTTTATGGATCATGGATATGGATATACTCGATAAAATACAAACACGTTCTTATTTAAAGTGAAATTGGACAGATTTTGTAATTATTTGATTTTTATTTGGGCGAGTAGCTTACCCATGGCAATGGCTGAGGAAAAATCGTCCGAAACGCAACAAACATTATCTGAAGATCGTAAATATATAGAATCCAACTGCCCTCATCCTGGTATGCAGGAGATACATTTATATAAAAATGGTGAATTCAAATTGACGTCCTATGACCTGGAGGCAAAGAAAAGGACGCTGGAATTATCAGGTAACTGGAACCTATCTGTTAACTTTTTAACGCTCAACTATGAGGATTCCTCAATTGCATATCAAGTTGAGAATAGTATGCAGGAGCTTTTAGGTAAGAAATTTATGATGATAGTCTTAGTTCCTGTTTATAGCGATAATCAGTTACCATTTACTTCTTGTAATTATGTTGATCGCAGATTGGTCAAAGAATTTACAGGTATTGATTAAAATGAAAGCAACTGCTGAATTACAGGTTATTC
>CAZCXC010000132.1:0-1662 GCA_964502505.1 uncultured Enterobacteriaceae bacterium | reverse complement strand
GAATGAGGAATTGATTCGGTTTTATAAAGCTAAAAAACCAAGATAGAAATAATCACCTGAATTTAAGTTAATTTATTGCTACAGTTTTTGCTACAGTTTACTACACGTTTATTCTCAATTTTACACAACCTAAAACAACATCAAATATAAAGTCAGCTACAGAACACACTGATTTTAAAGGGTTTTCTCAGTCTAAATCTTTAAGACTCAATTCAACACAATTGATATAATTTTCATTCGTAATGAGCAGGTCGGGAGTTCGAATCTCCCCGTCGGCTAAGTAATTTGAGAAAAGAACAAGAGCTTTTGAAAAAAAGCCGATGTGACCTATTTAGTGACCTTTTGGCTAGAAGGAAATAGTGATCACTTTGGGAATAACGTTAGTAAGACGGGACATTACACCAGCATACTACTTTAACTCAAATAACAAATAATCCATGGCTAGACATTGCTATTGTTGTTACAAATAGATCATGGAGTAATGTCCCGTACTAATTTCAACTATTTTCCTATTTCAAATATTGGATAAACTTCAGTCAAATAATGATTTAAAAAATAATTAGTTTTTAGATTGATTGCAGCAGTGTCTTTATTTAATTGTTTTATACCCTGATGTTGGGCTAACACATTCAAGCTACTGCCTGCCAGTAAAATCATTATTATAATTATTTTATTACTTTGCATAATTGCTCTCACCTCTTAACCCCATCATATTAAACTTCAAAAAGCCTGTCAAGATATGAATAAGTCACTTTGAAAAATAGTTGATGTGACCTTTACGTGACCTCATTAGTGACTTTTTGGCTGGATTTATAGCTGGGTTAGTAACGGGATTCTAACTTGAGGTTAATAAGTTATTGGGGAAAAGAGAAATAAAAGGCACCCCTAGCTTTCGCATTTTCACAATATTATGCTGCTATTCCAATTCCTTCAGCATCACAGCGTAAATCATAAAAGCATCTTACTAACTTGTGTTCAGTAGGGTTGAGCTGGTATTTCCTTATTTGGCGTTTACCAAATCTCTTATCTATCATTGCCAATGCACGAGTTAACATGTCTTCATTCTCAATAGCATTTTCAATAGACAACGTTAGATAGTTTTCTAAAATAGAATAGAAATCGTATTGAGAGTATAAACCTTTCTTTTCAATTATTGAATAGGTCTGATCAGTGGCATCATCGTATTGTTGTTGATGATCAGGATTGTTCCAGTCTTCACAATTATTAGTTTTTCTTATTTCACTCGCTAAGTCTTCATATTCAATCATCCACTTGAATGTACACATATCAAAAACTTCTCGCTTATCAATGGTAATCCAACCCTTGCCATCATGATCGTGTGCCCTTCTGTATCGAGTAGATCGCAGTTCTACTCTTCGTTTCAATGACTCACAAAATTTATCTTTAATTTGTTTTTTTAGTTTACTCCACTTCATAATTTCCTACTTATTAAATTCACTTCTACCCCTTCTAAACAACAATCAATCCAAGGGTTTAGTGAATATTTGTTATTCCAGTATAGTTAATAACTATACAAATATTAATAGAGGGTATACAGCCTTGTTTAAGAAAGACGCTATCATCACATTATTATAAATAATAGTGCTTACAATGCTAGGGTTCTTAATAGTCGTAATGAAAAATTGTGTAGATCAAATGGAT
>CAZCXC010000131.1:0-6900 GCA_964502505.1 uncultured Enterobacteriaceae bacterium | reverse complement strand
CTGGTTTACGATTTGCGCATATCGTATTCCCCCTTTTGCCGGTAAGCGATGTGAACTATGCGTCGCCCGCCAACCCGTGAAAACTTCAATTTTATTCTTAATGGTGACAGGAAACTGGACCTGAAGTACGGCATCGCAGGATTTAATGGCATTGGCTATTCCCGGATCGGTGTCGAGTGCCTTAAACGCACGATCCACCATATGATTGACATTTTCACTGAAGGTAGGGCGGGGCTTTTTAGTGGTCATGGCTGATTCTCTTTTACTTGTTTATGTTATACAGAAAAGCCAGTTATTCTTTTTATCATTGTTAAGCTTAGTCTATGCTAGATTGACTATCCATCCAAATCAGGCTTGCCATGCGTCCGCTAGTTCCATCCCGACGATGGGAAAAAAAACGTGTTTGGTCTGAATAGGTGCAATAAGGACTGGTATATATATGTTCTACCTGCAGAGCGATCAATTGTTTGTTTACCAATTGTTTTAGATCCATCAACCAATGTCCCCTATGTGTTTCAGTAAAGCATTCTTCAGCACCCGTAAATATTTTCTTGGTAACATTATAAACAGTTGCATCTATTTCATAGTGATCTGCACTGATACATGGCCCTAACCAGGCCATGAGTTGATGTCTCGCGACAGAAAATTTATCCAAAGCATTTTCGATAATGTTTTTGCTAAAGCTGCGCCAGCCAATATGAATAGCGGCGATAGCTGTACCCTGTTTATCACTTAAGAGTAAAGGCAGGCAATCTGCAGTTAATACAACGCAAATCGTATTTATTTTATTAGCATACGCGCCATCTGCTGTTTCTGTTAATACATTACTCTGTGCGTTAATAATTTTGTTAGCATGAATTTGTTTTAACCAGCAAGGCTCAGATAGTAAATGTAATTGTTTCCGCAATTGCTGACGGTTTAAAATAACATTCTTTTTTTCATCACCAACATGTTGTGCCAGATTAAATGTATCATAAGGAGATGAACTTTCTCCTCCAATCCGGGTTGTTGTGCCGGCGTGTATCCATTCCGGTGCGGGCCAATCCGCCGCTATCCAGCTAATGTCATTGATTTTTTTTTGCATCAATTTTCAGCATAGTAATTAAAATTTGTATATCGTCCGGCAAAGGTGCTTCAAAACGAAGTGACTCGCTGGTAGTTGGGTGTTGTAATTCAATTGCACTCGCGTGCAAGGCCTGGCGTGGAAATGATTGAATTGCTGTTACAAGTTCACTGCTTGCGCCTTTCGGTATTTGAGGTCGGCCAGCATAAACAGGATCGCCGATTATTGGATAATGTAAATAGGCCATGTGCACACGTATCTGATGTGTTCGTCCTGTTTCCAGCTGCACCCTAATATGAGTATGTGCTGGATACTTTGTGATGATTCGGTAGTGACTCGTGGCCGGTTTGCCATTATCAACGACAGCCATGCGTGTGCGGTGTTTAGGATGCCGGCCAACTGGTTTATCTATAGTGCCACCTGCTGTCATGACTCCTGTAACAATAGCTTGATATTCCCGTGTTATTTTCCGTTTCTGCATTTGGGCAACTAGATAGGTTTGAGTTTCAGGTGTGCGTGCAATTACCATCAAGCCAGAAGTATCCTTATCCAGTCTTTGTACGATACCAGCACGTGGCACAATTCTTAATTGTGGGTCGTAATACAATAGAGCATTCAACAGGGTGTGTTCTGGATTACCAGCCCCCGGATGGACGACAAGACCAGCTGGTTTATTCAAAATAAAGAATGTCTCATCTTCATGGATGATCTGTAATTTAATTTCTTCTGCTTCCCAGGTATCTCTTATTTCATATGAAGTTTTGATCTCAACGTTTTCACCACCAAGCACCTTGTCACGTTGTCGCATTATCTTGTTATTGACGCGTACTTGACCGTTTTTGATCCATGCTTGTAAGCGAGTTCTGGAATGCTCTGAAAATAATACGGCAAGGACTTGATCTAAGCGTTTTCCGGCCATATCTTTGGGGATAGTCGCGCTGAGTTGTAGCTGTTCTAGCATATTTATCTCTGATATTTCAGATTGTTATTATTACAATTTGATTGAAATCATATCATTTTGCTCTCATTGATTGATTAGGATAATCTGTCGATATGTTAAAAATAACTCTTTTTAGCTTTATTTTGATTATTTCTGGATGTTCTTATTTCGAAGATAAGGAAGACCCAACAACGACCTGGACTGCTGAGCGATTATACGCTGAAGCTAAAGGCGAACTAGACTCGGGAAATTTCTCTAAAGCTGTTGAATTTTACGAAAAACTCGAAACCAGGTTTCCTTTTGGCGTCTATGGGCAACAGTCTTTACTGGATTTAGCCTATGCCTATTACAAAACAGATGCGACTGATTCGGCATTATCAGCGGCTGAACGATTTATAAAGTTATATCCTCAGAATGCTCACGTCGATTATGCCTATTATTTAAAAGGACTGGCTAATTCTTATAGGGGGAAAGGTGTTGTTGAACGATTTTTGCCCATTGATGAAACTCAACGTGACTCTTCAGCTTCAATGCAAGCCTTTCAGGATTTTTCAGAATTAATAAAACGCTTTCCTGATAGCGAGTATGTTTACGATGCTAAACAACGCATGATCTATCTGCGCAATATACTTGCAGCCCATGAAATAAATGTTGCAAATTATTATATGCGACGAGCCGCTTATTTAGCAGCCGCCAATCGTGCTCGTTTCGTTGTAGAGAAATATCCACGGACACCTTCAGTTCCTGATGCCCTGAGCATAATGGCCAAAGCATACAAGATTATGGAGATGGATGATCTGTCTGAGGATACGCTTAGAGTACTTGAATTAAATTACCCCAATCATCCGGGCTTATATGAAGTCAGGGAAATCGTTATCAAATAATTTATTATGTTTGAAACCTTTAATATTCACGATAGCCTGAAGTGATCGGATAACGACGGTCACGCCCAAATGCACGCTGACTAATTCGAACACCAGGAGCTGCTTGACGTCTTTTATATTCATTATGATCGACTAATATTACGATTTTATGTACAGTATTTCGTTCAAATCCTGCCGAGATTATCTCCTCCGGGCTTTGATCTAACTCAATATAACGTTCTAGTATTGGATCAAGAATGTCGTAGGGGGGCAACGAGTCTTCATCACACTGGTCATCACGTAATTCGGCACTGGGAGGTCTGTCAATCACGCGTTGAGGAATGACGGGTGATTGCCGGTTACGCCAGTTTACAAGCTTGTAAACAAGTGTTTTTGGAATATCTTTCAAAGGTGCAAAACCGCCAGCCATATCGCCATATAATGTCGCATAGCCTACTGCCATCTCACTTTTGTTACCTGTGGCTAATACCAGCCTTCCTGTTTTATTTGACACGGCCATAAGTAATGTTCCTCGGCATCGTGCTTGTATATTTTCTTCCGTTGTATCTATAGGTAGATTCTTAAAAATAGGTTGCAAGCTTTCTCTAAAAGTTTGGTAAAGCTCATCGATCGAAATCTCGTAATACTTTACGTCTAAATTCTCTGCTTCAGCACGTGCGTCTTCTACGCTTATACTAGAGGTATGTCTAGAAGGCATCATGAGAGCCTCTACATTTTCTTTGCCCAATGCATCCACGGCAATACAGAGCGTTAACGCAGAATCAATGCCTCCCGATAAACCAATTATTGTACCTTCAAAATCATTTTTCTTTACGTAATCTCTGACTCCTAATACCAAGGCTTGGTAAATACTTTCCTCTTCTGGGAGGAGGTTTAAATTAATATTTTCCGGGGCGGAAAAATGCCCGTTACCATTAAAGGTAAACTTAGTGAGATAGAGACCCTCTTGGAACTGGGGAGCACAAAATTCAATTTCAGCTTTGTTGTTAATGGCCATTGAGCCGCCATCAAAGACTAACTCGTCCTGTCCCCCAACAAGATTAACGTAGACGATATTTAAACCTGATTCAGCTACTCGTTGTCGTAAGATGTCTTTACGTAGGTTGATTTTTTTAGTGTGGTACGGGGAGGCATTGATATTGATCATAAGTTTAGCCCCGGCTGCTTTAGCTTGTGCACAGGAACCCGGTTCCCAAATATCTTCACAAATACTCAAGGCTATGGGTATTCCTTTTAGATCAAACACACAAGTCTCATCCCCTGGTTCAAAATAACGTTTTTCATCGAAGACGCCATAATTAGGCAGATGTCGTTTGTAATATGTTAACTGTATTTTACCTTCCTGCAGTAAGCTACAGGCATTGAATAATTTGCCATCCAGGTATTTTGGATAGCCAATAATAACGCTGATATCATGTGTGCAGGTAAGTATTTGCTGTAATGATTGATTTACTTGTTCAAATAATGCTGGTCTATGTAGTAGATCTTCAGGTGGATAACTAGTAATAGCGAGCTCAGGGAAAATAATGATATTTGTGTTCAGCTTGTTATGTGCGTTATTAATAGATGATATTATTTTCTCAGTATTGCCGCCGATATTGCCAACCCCAAGGTTTAGTTGAGCCAAAGCAAACCAAATATTTTTTAAAGACATATAAAATTTTAACTTTATTTTAGATTGTAATTATGACTACAAAAATAGCATTGACCAATGTTTATTTTATTCTTTGTCTTCTTATTTTTTTGCGTTTATCAAGGGTGAGCTTAAACTAGCCCAAAAACAGTAACAGCAAAAAATATACTGAGTAATCCAGTGTCCTGATTGTACCAGACACATCCAAGAAAATAGTAGTCATGTATGACGAATAATGTTATCTATTAGTTTTTTATAAACTCAAATTAGAGTATCTATGGTCATATAATTATTTATTATTAACTCATGCAAGACAAGTTGAGAGCTAAATAAATGGTAGTTAAATATTTTTTATTAGGTGTAATAGTTACGTTGACACAAACGGCTTATACTTATCTTAATCCTGGCACTGAAAGTTTAATTATCCAAAGCATTTTAGCTGAGATAGCTGGTACTATTGTATTCATGAATAATTTTACATCTAACTTGGTTCATTTTGTGATTCAAAGTGTCGTATTTTAGAATGCGATGATAGGATATTACACCTCCTTGGTTAAGGAAGATTAGTTACTCATTTGGTTAGATTCCCGCAATATATAGCACTAGCCTTGTTCTTTTTAAACCATTAAAAATGCATTATCCAATTACAGTCAATGATCGAATACAGGGAAAAACAAATTTTTAAAACACTTGGGTTATCGGTAATTCTGGTGGCAAATATATTTCTGTTTATACCTTGCTTGCTTTATTTTGGAAACCTTGAAGAATTTTCTATTCCAATTTGGTATCTCCTGACAATACTTTCTATGTTTGCATTATTTATCATCGGACTACTTATTGCGGCAGGAAGTATCATAAGAGGTGAGAGCCATAGGTGCTACACAGTGATTATTGCGGTTGTCAGTTTTCTTTTTTGGTTACAGGGTAACGTACTTGTGTGGGAATATGGCTTGCTTGATGGTAGGAATATTGATTGGACTCAAAAGATGTGGAGGGGATGGATCGATTTAGGTATATGGATAAGTGTAATTACAATTTCAGTAATTTTCTATCGTGTTGTCGATAAATTTATAACACCTTTGGTTGTGTCAATCTTCTCACTGCAGTTAATTATTTTAATATTTACTTGCATACAAAATATTGATGGATTGCTAGATAAGACCGATTCGTACAATGACCCTAATGTTCTAAATGAAATGTTTAGTTTTTCTTCTGAAAAAAATGTTCTACATGTAATACTTGATAGTTATCAAGCTGATATTTTTAATGAGATCATTAATGATAAAAATGATGGCCAACATTACCGTTCAGCATTGGATGGATTTATTTTTTTTCAGGAACATATGGGTTTATTTCCTACAACTTATATGTCTGTGCCAGCTATTCTGAGCGGAGAAATTTATCACAACCATATGCCGAAAAAAGAGTTTGTTAAGAAAGTGCTCAGTGGGGATACGATATTAAACACTGTTTCCAATGTGGGCTACGAAGTCGATATCGCCAGTAATACTTTTTTGATTGGTATGTACACTATTGGGCAATACACTAATTCGTATATTATTCCAGATAACTATAACTTCACAAAGCAGATGAATACGATAGATGAGGCATTAAAATTGCTTGATTTATCATTGTTTAGACTTGTCCCTCATTTTTTGAAAAAATATATATACAATGATCAGCGTTGGCTTATTCGACCTTTAATTTCAGATACGGAACTCTCAGGTTTTCCCTATTTCGCCCATAATGCTTTTTTAATCGATATGATGCAAAAAATATCGGTAAATAGAGTTAAACCGACATATAAACTTTTTCATTTGATGAGTACACACTGGCCTTTTGTTATTGATGGTTCTGAGGGAAATTGCCATTACGCAGGGGGAGCACTTCCCATAATGAGACAGCCAGCAACATGGCAAATGAGATGCACTTTAGACGTAGTGATCAAGCTTTTGGATAAAATGAAGGAAAAAGGAATATACGATAATACATTAATTATTATTATGGGAGATCATGGGGCCCAAATAACGCCACTTCGTTTTAAACCCCAGTCTAAAACCGAAGAAACTGGTATATACAAATTCAATTTAGACGCATGGATTATGGCGCAGGCTACACCATTAATGATGCTAAAATTACCACAGGCTGCGGGAGAGCTACAGGTATCCACTGCACCAACATCCATGATAGATACTGCGGAGACTATAAATTCGATATTAGATTTGGGTGAAAACTTTAATGGACGTTCAATGCTTGATTTGGACCCTGCAGAACAACGCGAAAGAAAGCATTATTTCTATCATTGGACACGCGAAGACTGGGAGTCCGATTACACAGCCCCAATCCAGGAATTTATTATTAATGGGAGTATATATGACTT
>CAZCXC010000130.1:0-2274 GCA_964502505.1 uncultured Enterobacteriaceae bacterium | reverse complement strand
TCTAAGTCGACGGTTTTACCCACCTTAATCACCTCACCGGCGCTCAATCCCCGATCAATACCCGGGATCTTGTCCTTGGCGTTCGCGTGGGCCAGAAGGCTGGCGCCGGTTGCAGCAATCATGGCCTGGTTACCACCAGTATGATCGCCATGTTCGTGGGTATTCCGTATCTGGGTGATGTTCCAGCCCTGCTTCCTCGCCATACCCAGGCATTTCTTGTGGTCCAGTGGATCAACAGCGAGTGCCTCACCTGTGTCAGGACAAACTATCAAATAGTTAAAGTTGCGATAGGCGTTCGCAGTCCAGACTTGTTCGACGATCATGCTTCTCCCCTTTGTTGTTATTGATAGGTAAAGAATAGCGTAATTCTAGGAAGTTGAGCGTCCGCTATCGACCCAAAGCGGACGTTCATGATCCTCATATTTTAGTTTCAATTCCTATGCGCTCACCAATTATAAGAAAATAAAACAGATAGACCAGAGAAGTAGCCCGGAGTCGTTATCTGGTGACAACGCATAATAATTTATCTAAAAAAGCATATGTTTATATTTATTTTTATCTATAAATCTAAACTTATTCTTGCCCTGAAATTGAGACATACATCACATTTTAGTTGTCAATAGTAGTACGAGTTTGCATCTTTGAATTAAATTTCTCGTAATTTTACCACTTGGTATATAACTTGCTCGGTATAGTGCATCGACAATATTTTGAACGATTATTAGATAGCATATGAACATTACAATAGAAACTTAGCCTAGAAGATTTAAGAGGAAGGATATAAGGCAACGATTGAGAGAGTCTATTAATGCAGCAAGAATATTAATTTAATGAGCAATCAAAATAAAACCGCTTCTATTTTAGAAGCAAGAGAACTGGCAGAGAAACTCCATCAATTGCTTCGTGATGACAGCGTACATCGCCTACGTCTTTATAATGAATATTCACTGGATTTGGACGCCCTGACGTGGACACCTGATTTGTATCATAGAGCAAGTATTGCGGATGCTTTATGCAAAAAATTGGAAGACATAATCATTCAAAAATATAGCCACGAATTAAAGAAAGCGAGTTAACTCCTTAAACAAAATCATCAAACAATATCTATACCAAGGATTGCAATTTCTATCTTATACTTTGATAGGTATATGGTAAAACAATAACAAGATAATGAGGTAAATAGTATGACGAATCAAAAACGTCGTGATGAGAGCCAACCTAAAAGTGGCCAAAGATTACAGGAAGATCGCAGAAACCAGAATGAAGAACCACATGATCCAGAACGTAGGAGTGGACTAGAAAGAAGAACTCAGGCAGATAGAAGAAAATCTACCAGTTAAAATTTAATTATTAGAATACATGGAGGTATGCTAATAGATGTCCGCTTTTTGGCCGATATGCGACCCTCAGGAGCCAGGAATAATGGTGACCGTTAAGCATAGAAAATTAAAAGGTGACAGGCCGCGGTTTTGAAATTCGACTACAGGGACCTCGGTATCCCCTTGAGGGGTGTGCAGGAGGTACGATTACATGGAAGTAATCGGTAGAGTCAAGTCAGGAACGGAAACCGAGAACGACTCAGGACGCCTACACGGACGTAAGTGGTAGAAAACGTCAGGAACAAGTTTTCGAGACAAAGTCGAGCAAATTATTACCGTTTTTTAATTAGTTCTTTTTAAGAATTATCCAATCCAATAACTGAATCTTTACCTTTTATATTTTTAAATACAGTACCAACAATCTTTGCGCCAGTAAAATTAGCATTTGTTACATTCGCACCCGTAAAATCTGCTTTCCTTAGATCACAATCTGATAAATTAGCACCTTCCAGATTAGCGCCACTAAAATCAGCAAAACGGGCATCACAAAGTGATATGTCGGCCTTTGTCATGTCAGCATTTTTTAAATTGGTGTTTTTTAAGAAAACACGCATTAAACCCATCGGTTGATTCTTCAGGTTTGCTCCGGCGCGTATTTCAATTAATTTTGCGCCTTCTAAATTGGAACCTTGCAGATTAGCAATGAGTCTTGAGCCAGAAAGATTTGCACCTTTTAAATTAGCGTCTATTAAAACCACACCGTAAAGTTCTGCATTACTCAGGTTGGCTCCTTCCAAGTTAGCTTTGCTTAAAATCGTGATGTTCATATTTGCCTTTTCAAAATTTGACCCAGAAAGGTTTGCAGCCTTTAAATAGGCGCCATGTAGATTGGCCCCTTTGAAATCAATATTAGACATATCCTGACCTTGAAAATCTGTACCTTCTAAATCGGGAA
>CAZCXC010000129.1:0-1759 GCA_964502505.1 uncultured Enterobacteriaceae bacterium | reverse complement strand
GTTTTTTTTAATTTTAAATATCGAATTGTAAAAAATATTGTGGTACCAATAATTCCGGTATAAATGCAAAGTTTGTGCAGATTTTCAAAAGATAAAACCAGGTATAGATAATTTTCAAGATTGATAGGATAAAATGGTTTGATATCACCATGCATAATACTATCTAAAACTACATGGCTATAAGTACCTAAAAAAGCACTAATGACGCAGACACCCATAGTTAGTTTTTTCGGAACATCAAACAGTTTTTTCTGATATTCAGTAAAATCTTTTTTTATAAATACCATGACCATTTCATATATCCATTTTCCGGTATATGCACTGATGAAAGCAATCAATGTTGCCCCAGCATAGGTATGTGAAAATCCATGCAGTTTGCCCACCCCCGTTATGATGGCGAAGAGTGGTTGCAAATCCATTAATATTTGCGCCCAACCGAATATTATCAGGCTAAAAAAACCCTGTAATATTGCCTTTATTAGAATTCCGGGCCCCAAATGAAATGGTGTTATGGGCATTTATTTCTCTTTTTGATTTCTTACTGCTTCAAAAGAGCTGTGTAATCTATATTTTTTATTAAAATGTTTATAGTTCATCCGGGTTGATCCATTCACTATTAGGTGGAGGTGAGGTTCGTGCTGGTGGCTCATACACTTTATCCGGATTCACCCATTCATTAGATTTTCTTGGGGGAGGTGGGGGTTGAAACGTTTCAACTTCTTTATTCATCGTAGACGTATTGAGGATAGGTTCCAGGTTGTTGCTGCATACAAGAGATGGTTGCAGATCAATTAACAGGGAAGGTTTATTTCGGTTAGGCCGCGCAGTGAAACTGTTACTGTTCGCCAGTTTATACATACTGACCGGCTTGTCTGCATGGGTGCCTCTGTCTGACCAGATGAATCCAGGCACGTTGACACTTTGCAGTAAACATTTATGCAGGCAACGATAGTTTGAAATCGGGGGAGGGTGGTAACCGGTCTGGCCGACACTGCCCACACAGATATAATCTTCATGCGCTGCTACAGGTTGCCAGATGGAACCGTCCATATTGGCACCACTGCCTTTGTCCACCCATACCAAACGCCAGTTAGCCGGTTTCATCAAAAGTGGTGTTGTCTGGTTAACATTCGAGTCAGAGGGTTTGACGGCGATCACGCACTGGTTTGGCCTGTTGTAGTTACCCTGGGCATAGCCACCGATCATGTAAAAACCACCCGGAACATGTGGCGTATAAATAGCCACGTCCTTATCGCCTCCCGATCCCTTGTCTTGATAGTCCAGGGTAAATTTACAGACGTTAACGGTATCCAATGAAAGCATTTGCTCATCCGTCGCCTGCAATAGCAGGGGAAAAAAAAGAAAGAAGATCGCAATAGTTTTTTGTTGTCTTATCATCTAGGTCATTCTGATTTTTTTGATTCTACTTTTATTTTTTCCAGTGTCCGCTATCAGCCAGAAGCAGACATTTAACAGTTGTTATCTATATTATGTTATGCGACATACTGTCGCTTAAAATATAGTTAGGTATTCTTGGTGCTAACTATCAGCGGGATCGCATTCGCCGTCATGGTGTTTTCGGACCCCCGCTCCCTTTCGGCCGCAATCATTCGCGTAGGTACGTCCATCACATCCGCAGACCGGGTTGTAATCCATGGTGCAAATTTCAGGGCGAATCACGCACACTCCTTGGATGGTTTCATCTCCACAAGTATTTTCACGGACTTCGCAGAACTCTTCACTTGAACACATGTTAACG
>CAZCXC010000128.1:0-3118 GCA_964502505.1 uncultured Enterobacteriaceae bacterium | reverse complement strand
TCACCCGCAGCACGAATTTGTAATCCGTCTGGTGAAATGTCATGAATAGTGGCTTGCAGTTGATGTATTTTATATAAAATATTGATAGGAGAGTTAACCACTATCCGGGGATATCTTCTTCTTTCTTCATGGATTTCATGTGATTTTGATTTGTCCATATCACCGTACCTAAAATCATGTTTTCATATCTAATATATATAACCTAAAGTTTATTATTTCAAGGCATTAATTCACATATATAGAAAATATCAGGGAGCGATCGTCAAATTTATTTATATAACTCAGCCTTATCCAGATACCCGCTCCAGGCAAACCAGTAAGCAAGGTGCCCAGGTAATCGAGACAAATTTTCGCCATCAGGACCTAATAATGCGCGTTCAGTCACTTTCCATAACTTTCCATCATATTTGATCGTACTAAAATCCTTCGCATGTTTTTCAAATTGTCTTCCTTCTGAACGATAAGCCCTGACAGTCCTGCTCACAGTATCTCCTACTAATACTAATTCAAGTACACCTACACGATCATTAATGACTTTGCCTCCCTTAAAAGATCGTAATGGCCAGGCCTTTTCAACACCCGTCATACGTAAACCAAATACCTGATCTTTTGGGTCAAGTCGTTTGTCATTTGTTAATGCAGGAAACATCAGATCAGGACTGTTGAAATAACTACTGTAAGGCTTGCCAGGTGTGTAATCTCTGATAAACCCTGTATTGCGAGACAAGACCTTGGTTTTAGGATGTTGTTTTTTCCATTGACCCCATGTCGTAGTAACAACCGGTAATACCTTTAACTCAATTCCTGAACCAGATAACTCGCCTACTACAGGACGGCCGGTAAACTGATTCCATAACGAATGTGTTTGCTGGTCATACATCAATTTATTTGATCGATATAAAAAACCGGAGGAACCGAAAACAAACGGATCATCACGTCCTTCAACATGTGTATCAAACAAAATGCCCGAACCACACAAGGTACAATAAGCTAATGAAACCGGTACACCGCCGATGACATCATTAAACATCTCGTGCCAATCCATAAAGCGATAGGGATAGGCACGAGCATCACCATTTATCTCTACACCAAATACAGGTTCGGAATCCGTAAGATAATCTGCTTTACTCGCCTTGGTAAAATCAGGATTGGTTAATGCAGGAATACCATCTTTTACAACGCCACCCCATGCAATTTCTTCCAAGCGAATTTCATGTTTAACTTTGGGGTAAATAAAGATCGTAAATTTCGGGTCAATTTTAGAAAACAGTTTTGATTGAAATGCTGAGAATCCATCGAAAGGAATTACTTCAGGATGTGCTTGCTGCCATAACATCCATTTAAACCAATCTTCACCATGATCAGTGCCAGTAATTGATTTCAATATTGAAGCAATCTGTTTTCGCTCCTCACCTAAATAACGCAAACCATAAATTAAAGGTGCAATCACATCTGTTTGTTTGTGATTAATTATCCAATCAAGCGATGCCTTGCGCGTTTCATATGTGGGATCGAAAAGATCGTTCGCATACTTAAGTGCACCTTCAGCAGCAAATAGTGATTGTGAAAAAAGTACTAAGACAAAGAAGCAAAAACACTTCATTAAGTTGATCTCATCTGGCGACAGGCATGAAAAATTAGAGTGTCTAAATTGAATTAGTTCACATTATTTAATGCAGATGATACAAATGATTTCAAATACTCTGACTTGTCTTTATAGCGCAGCTAAAATAGTCGCCTCGATGTCAGCGACGGAACTCAAGGACCTGTCATACCTCTAAATGGCACGTCTTATCCATTTTGTGGAGATATAAACATGATGTTACGCAAAAGCATTCCTTTCATTCTGGTTTTGACAGGCTTCTTGTTTAGTTTGGAAGTTGAATCAAAAGATATGATTTTCAATAGCCAAGGTGTCGCCATTCATGGTTTTGATTCGGTAGCTTATTTTACTCAGCAACAACCAACTCCTGGCAATCCTGAAATCACCTATGCATGGATGGGGTCAACTTGGCATTTTGACAGTGAGGCAAATCGTGATCTATTTATACAGGCTCCAGAGCGCTATGCGCCTCAATACGGTGGATATTGTGCCTATGCGATGGCAAAAGGTTCGCTTGCACCAACTAATGCCTTTGCCTGGTCAATTATTGATGACAAACTTTATCTAAATTTTTCTACCTCGGTGCGGACCTTATGGCGGCCTGATGCAAAGAGTTATATCCGTTCTGCCGATAAAATATGGTCTAGAATGTAGGAATAAAAGAATAATAGGGGATAGTGTAAACAAAAACAGCTTTGTTTATTTTTGTAAATAGAACGAAAAAAATCTGTCCCCTTTTATTTTCAAGGAACAATTACATCACTCCGGGTCCTTCTAATTTTAAATATCCGCTTTGGGTCGATATCTGACCTGTCAATTTATGGCAATGGTCTAAATGAATACTATTTAAACGTGAGGTTGTTTATATAAGATATGGCTTCCGACAATTTATAAAATTTACCTCCAAACTCATTATTATCTGTATCACTGACCTTATAAAACACTTCTGAATTTTCATCCTTGTCAATAAATTGGTGTTCAATAACCCAATAATTTTCACTTATTTTATGTATAACAGAATTGGTAGGCATAAGTTCTATCCGATTAAATTAATAGTCTATTTAGCATTATAGTTGACAATTAAGCATTTGATACGAATGTTCGCTTTGGGTAGGAAGCAGACATTTAATAACCGTGGTCTGTCTCTAATTAATTCTCAATACCGACATTTGTGATGATAACTTTAGCTAAATCATCCAATATAGCAGCGGTTAGTTTTTGTCCTTTTTCAATCGTTGCTAGTCTCGCATCGCCAATGACACCATACGGCGAATAGTTTGGTTTGTCTGGATTATTCGGATTTAAAGGACCAGCAACTAATTCAGCGTCAAAGCTTTTAGCTTTTGTCATATCTACCTTTTCAGGTACAAGTACTAACATGATGGAAGTCTCAATTTCGTCTGCATGGCCCCCGATGGTTTGTTCTTCTATTTTTTTTTACAGCATCTGTGAAATTGGATCCGGAATAGGCGTTAAACAAGATGATATTCTCATGTTGGTTAAATTCATTAAGCA
>CAZCXC010000127.1:0-1716 GCA_964502505.1 uncultured Enterobacteriaceae bacterium | reverse complement strand
AACCCCCGCAAAGGTTTCGTCATGAACTATCCCTAGTCCTGTCTCTACATCAAGTAGATGTACACCAACCCCTTGTGAGCCAAACAGTGGTTTTGAAACCAGTTTTCTACCCTGCCCACACTCTTGCTGATATATAAACTCGGCTTTTTCTTTTGATTCACACACCCAAGTGGCTGGTGTGGGGATACCGGCTTGCTTGAGTAGAAAACTGGTCATCACCTTATCGACCGTTCGCTCGATGCCACGTGGATTGTTATAAACAACAATGCCCATCTCAGATAAGGCATGTAAGATGTTTAAACGAAATATTACCTGCTCAAGCGACCCGCCAGGCACGCCCCTGACGAACACAGCTAAAGGGTGTTGCTCAAAACCAGGAAGATTGATCTCAGTGCCAGGTTCACCAATATCCATATGGCAATCCATGGAAGAAACATACTGGCTACTTAAACCATGTGCAGCCAACGCTTCCTTTAGCTGACGCCCGTGCCAGCCAGGATCATCAGTAACAATTGCAATTTTTTGATTAATATCAACCTCCTTCAAATTTAGAGCAAAAAGATTTGTCCAGTAAATCTAAATCTACTTTTCCACCATAGAAGGTATTACCACTTTCAAGTGCAGTTATTGCAACTTTGGCTGGGCTGAACAACATCGGATCAATTTTATAAAAATCATAACCAACCTCTTTATACACTTCGGCAAAAGGTTTGCCATAATCAGGTGACGAATTACTCGGTAATTTACTCGCTAAATGTTCAGCGTCATCATCGCTCATCAATACAAATAGATGAATCTGTCCGGCAAATAAAATTGAATCATTGGTACGGCTCAATACGGTCATGAAATGTTGTGATGGCGAGCAAACTGGTGCGCTGCCAGCACCATCAATGATATCTGTAACACAATAACCCAAAGCATGTACCTTGTGTAATGCCGTTTCCAACACTCTGGCAACTATCTGTAGGCTTCCACATAGGCTCGATGTCGGGGTGAGTATCAGAGTCAGCTTATGCGGTTCGATACCACACTGTTCTGCGATTTGGTCGACAAGTTTTATTGGTGGCAGTACATCTGTCTCTATGACCAAACAGGCTGATTCAGCTTTGTCCTTGTAACCCAGTTCTACAAATATATCTTCCCTACTCCCCATTGCACGAGCGGGACCGGATCCCAATGCATTAAAGGCACCCTTACCCTCACCATGTGAAAGACTCCAACCGGCATATTGACTGGCCAGACATGCTAGGACCGGGTGTGATGTGTAGACATCCACATACCATGACCATTTATCATAACTTGATGTGGAGCGGAGTTTGACTATACCGAGACCCCCTAAACAGATTTCTGCGATGAGCCGACCCGCTTCCAGCCCTCCTTTGGCATCAATACCTGCATCAACCACTGTCGTACCGTTATTCATATATGAAATACCCAAACGCAGGACATCAGCATTATTGAGCAAAGATTGCACCAAAGGTGCAGTTAGCGTATTGACGCTGGGGACACGACCAGTAATCAGAGACATAATAATTTACCTTCTTAATTTAGTTAGCGTTGTGGTTTTTATTACAATTTGTTAGTGCTTTAAAATTTCTAGGCATCGGTTTCATCTTATCAAATTTACCGTAAGGTAGTCTCTAGATTATGGAAAGACAATGCCGCTTCAAATTTTAATGATTCTCTTTGCTTGGCAAGTCTTGTTTTTAGTTGTTG
>CAZCXC010000126.1:0-2532 GCA_964502505.1 uncultured Enterobacteriaceae bacterium | reverse complement strand
TCATAAATAGTATAACTATATGAAATTTAAAGTAAAAAAAGAGGGATCTATGAGGATGTTTGTAAAATCAATAGTGAAACCACAAAAATCAGAATTTCTAGCTAGAAAAAATAGTCACAGAGTTATCCACAGCCTTAAGCTATTGATTTTTATTACCATGATAGTGATCTGTTAGCTTGGCAAACTGATCTATTGTTAATTCTTCAGCACGTGCACCAGGTGATATCCCAGCATTTATGATCTGGTCTTCATCAAACAGTGCTCTTAAAGAATTTCTGAGAGTTTTTCTTCTTTGGGCAAAAGCTTGTTTAACTATACGGGCAAAAATTTCTAAGTCTGATATGTTAATGTCAGCTGACCCACAGAGACGCAGTCGAACGACAGAAGAATCAACTTTAGGTGGTGGTATGAATGATTCGGGACCAATGTTGAAGAGTTTTTCTACCTGACATTGACTTTGCACCATGACTGACAATCGTCCATATTCCTTGCAGCCCGGTTCAGCTGATAGCCTTTCCACAACTTCTTTTTGTAACATGAAGAGCATGTCAGAAATACAATGCCCATAATTCAGCAAATGGAAAAGTATAGGCGTTGAAATATTGTAGGGCAGGTTACCGATAATTCTGAGCCGCTTATTTTCGAATTGACAGAAATCAAAATCCAATACATCAATGCAGTGCACTTTTAGTAATCCTATATCTTTACATTTTTCGTTAATAGCTTTAGCGAGATCTCTATCTACTTCAACAACATCCAGTTCTTGTTGCTGTTTAAGCAAGGGTATCGTCAGTGCGCCTTTACCTGGCCCAATTTCAATGATCTTCTCGCCAGGTTTTGGATCAAAAGCTGTGACAATATGTTCAATAACATTTTGGTCATGTAAAAAATGTTGACCAAAACGTTTTCTTGATTGGTAAGCCATTTAATGCATTTGTTTTATCTGGAAGGAATGGTCAATATTAACTGAAGTATCTAAATGAGTTGTCTCGCATAATTTGGTTGCACATTCGATCGCTGACAACAAGCTGGCACAATTTGTTTTGCCAGTGCCAGCCAGTGCTAATGCTGTACCATGATCAACTGAAGTACGGATAATAGGTAATCCAAGAGTGATATTGACAGTTTTACCAAAGCCTTGTGCTTTTATAACAGGTAATCCTTGATCATGATACATACAAACAATGACATCAGCCTGATCGACATGCTCAGGGGTGAATGCAGTATCGGCAGGTAATGGTCCCAGCAATTGCATGCCATCATCACGCAACTTATCAATGACGGGTGAGATGATAGTTTTATCTTCATGACCCAGGTGTCCATCTTCACCGGCATGTGGATTAAGACCACAAACAAGTAGTCGAGGTTTAGTAATTCCGAAACGTTTACGTAGATCATGCCAAACAATAGTTAATACTGTTTCTATTCGCTCAGGTGTGATGGCTTCACTCACCTGACTGAGTGGAAGATGAGTTGTTACAAGCGCTACACGTAAATCAGGATTTGCGAGCATCATAACGGCGTAACCTGAACCACAGTGTTTGGCCAGAAATTCAGTATGTCCACTAAAGGGGAAACCTGCCTGATTGATGATGGCTTTGTTAACAGGGGCTGTAATTAAAGCTGAGAAATTATCTTGCAGACAGCCATTGCAGGCAATCTCAAGTGAATCTAATACATATTTTGCGTTGCGAACATCAAGTTTCCCAGGAGTACACTTATTAGTTAGTTGAATCGGTATAATTTTGAGAGTACTTGCTTTCTGAACAGCTAAACGCCCGGCATCAAATTTTTCAAGGGCAAGTGGTAAATTAAGTAGTGCAGCTCTTTCTTCCAGTAAACCAGGATCAGCAATCACAACCAATTCAGTATTAAATGATCGTTGTACAGCCTGGATTAGGATATCCGGGCCTATTCCGGCTGGTTCTCCCGCTGTGATAACAAGACGCGGATAATTTTTCTCAATAGTCATCCAGGCGATATTCGACAAATGCTTCTTCTCGCATTGTACGTAGCCAGTTTTGGTTGGCCTCTTCAATTTTTCTTTTACGAATAATCTCTCTCGCTCTCCCACGTTTTGAATCTTCAGTATTGTCATGTTCACGTCGCTCAAGGACTTGCACAATATGCCAACCAAATTGTGACTGAAAAGGGTCACTTGTTTCACCAGGTTGAAGTTTATTCATTTGGTCCTCAAATTTTGGAACCAGATCGCCCGGACTAACCCAACCCAGACTACCGCCTTCTGCGGCGCTTACAGTATCTTCCGAATGTGCTTGTGCAAGCACAGCAAAGTCATCGCCACCTTCAATGCGAAGTTTTAACTGATCAAGACGTAATTTTGCATCTTCACTGGTTGTTAATTCATTTTGTTGAATCAATATATGCCGAGCTAGTGTTTGCGTCACTATGTGTTTTTCACTACTGCGAATACTGATCAATTTGATTATATGAAATCCACTTGCACTCTGAATAAGTACACTCACATCACCTTCTTTTAGATCATCAATGTAATCTACAAATAGTGTTGGG
>CAZCXC010000125.1:0-5227 GCA_964502505.1 uncultured Enterobacteriaceae bacterium | reverse complement strand
GGTTATGAGGAGGTCTTAATAGAGGAACTTACGGCTAACTTATTACGCTCATTAGATACGACAAAACATACACAGTGAGAGCTTTGCACGAATGAATTTTTGCTCCCATTCAGCGTTAAAAATGTGCTCAATCGGTCATTTACTATGTGTAAATTCTTTCATTGTGCGCCCCATGAAACTATTATTTGGCACCTTGTCTGAAAGCAAAATATCTGTCCGTGCAAAGCTCTCTGATAATTATTCATCATATTTCAGCACTTTCTTAAGTGGCCCTAAAAACTTCTCATAGTTTTTCCAGCGTTGCAGTGATGAATTGTAAATGGGTTGTTTGACTTGCCAATTACTGGCCGTGAGGACTGTGCGTTTAGTTTCGTGAAAAGAAACACAATGCTCATCCCAGTCTAATTCCAGATATTCTGTTAAGTCACGGCTTATATTTTTTTGATCATTTACCAGTTCTTCGTAATGAACATCCAGAATAGGTATAGGTAAATATTTTTTCCAATGATCCATCAAACGTTCATACTGTCTATACCAATATCCCACATCTGACAAGCGAAATGCATATCCTTGTGGTCCGGCCATATTGTTAAAATACATGGATAGACATACATCAAGTGGATCACGACGGCAATGGATTATGTACGATTGTGGGAAAAGTATACTAATAAGGCCAAGGTGAACAAAATTTGCGGGCATCTTATCTGTGACACGGGCAGTATCATTAGAATAATCTCTCAGTAGCGCCAAATAATCGCCAACAAGGGACTGGGTAGTATTTTTATCCAATTGCCACATACATTCAGGATATTGCTCATCAGAATTGAGATATTCGTGCAGAGTCTTGCTTATATTCCCTATTTGCGTTAATTCTCCAGCACCATAGACTTGAGGATGGCTAGCAATGATCTGTTCAACCAGACTGGTGCCAGAACGTGGCATACCAACAATAAAAACAGGTAATCTCGAAGGGTCACCAAATCCTCTACATTGCTCGAACAGATCTGGTGTAAATGTCTCTATCATTACCGAGACTTTTTGTACTTCTGTTTCTGGGTCCAGTTTATATTCCTCACGGTTAAGTGTATTTGCTTTTTCATAATGTGAAAAAGCCCGATCAAATTCTCCGCAGTCATCCAGCATTTTCCCCAGTGCAAAATAAAGCAGACGAATATTACTATCGCTTTCTCCAAGGGTTTCCAATACGGACTCAGCCCTGTCAATAAATTCCAAATCTGCCGGGGTAAATTTTTTTAAATAGGCTAGGCCGGCAATACTATTTGGATTGTTTGGTGAAAGTTGTAATGCTTTATCATAGGCTGTTTTTGCTTCTTCAAAATTACCAAGGGCTTGAAGTACAACAGCCAGATTATTATATGCTGGAGCATAGTCCGGTCTGATTTGTATCGCTTTCTCAATATTATATTTTGCTTCATCAAACTCTCTCAATAGATGAAGCGTTAGCCCTAAACAATCATATATTTCAGCATCGTCGGATCTAATATTTAGTGCTTTCTCAAATGCAGCCCTTGCATCCTCTAGTAGCCATAAATCCTTAAATACAATTCCAAGAAATTTTTGTGCATCATAGAAGTCAGGCTTGAGTTGCAGCGCTTTTTCTAAAGCAATCATTGTTTCCTCTAGTCGTCCTTGATCATAAAGTAAGCGTCCCAGGTTGTTGTAATAATCGGGTACACCCGGGTTGAGCTCAATTGCTTGGCTGATTAGTTCAACTGCTTGTTCAAATTGGCCTCTCTGTGAAGTAAGGACGCCTAAAAGATGCAGGCTATCAGCATGGTCTGGTTTCTTCTGGAGGATTTGTTGGCAAATGTTTTTTGCTTGATCCAGCTCACCACGGCTATGATAAGTAATTGCAGTTTGCAACAGTTTTTCAATTGAAAGGTCTTGATTATTTCGCTGAAACAATCTGTTAATTAAACTTGGAAACATCATCAATTATCTATAATTAAAATTAAGATCTATTATCACCATAACCCAGTGCTTCTTTTAACGGCTCCAGGTATTTTTCATAATGCTTCCAACGTTTTACAGAACTTTTATAGATGGGTTGCCTTACTTGCCAAGAACTCGCTGTTAAAACAGTGCGGGGCTCATTTTGGAAATTAAGACATGTGTCATCCCAATCAAGTCCAAGAAAGTTAATTATTTTACGGCTCTCTTGCTCTTGATATTCAACCAACTTCTCATACTGAACATTCAAAATTGATTTCGGTAATACTTCATACCAATGTGCCATTAAACGCTCATAATTGCGATACCAATGTCCAATATCAGACAAACTGTAGGCAAAATCCATGGGGAGAGAAAAATTTTGAAAATAGATAGACAGGCAGGTATCTAGTGCATCTCGTTGACAATGGATAATTCTTGCTTTCGGAAACATATAAGCGATAAGGCCAAGGTGTAAGAAATTTGCAGGCATTTTATCTGTAATACGTAAGGCATCACTTGAATATTCCCTGAGATGCTTTAGATATTCTTCTGTAATTAACTGTATTTTTGTTGTATTAAAGTATGATTTTAATTCTGTACTGTCATTACTATTGAGTTGGTGCTCTATATAGTAGTTTATTTCTTTTCCAATGTAGTTTAGTTCGCCAGCGCCGTAGGCCTGAGGGTGACTAGCAATGATCTGTTCAACCAAGGTTGTCCCGGAACGCGGCATTCCAACGATAAAGACAGGTAATTTTGATAGGTTACCCAAGTTTACATTGGATTTAAAAAAGTCACTGTTGAAAATATCAGTTCGTGTATTGATAATATTTTTATCAGCCTCTCTATTTACATCACATCTTTTATGTTTTAGTTCATTTCCCCTTTTATAGTGCTCAAATGCAAGATCATAATCTTTACAGTCATCATAGATTTTAGCAATTGCAAAATTAAGATATATAGCAGAGTCTTCACTTATCTCATTATTATTTAGTAAAGATTTAATGCGTAATATAATTTCATTATCTTCAGATCCAAATTTTTTAACAGTTGAAAGATTTTTATAAGCTTGTGCAAACTCAGGCATTATTTCTATCGCTTTCATGAGGGCACTTTTTGATTCATCAAATTGTCCTTCAATTAATAATGCTTCTGCTAGATTGTTATATGCTTCGGCAAAATCAGGTTTAAGTTCTAATGCTTTCTTGATGCAGTTTTTCGATTCATCATATTTTCCTTGTTCTCTAAGTACAACACCCAGATTGTTATATGAATCAGCATCATCGGGTTTGAGTTGCAATGAATATTGATAGGCAGATACAGCATCCTCAAATTGTTCCTGGCGGAATAATATATGACCGATGTTATAGTATGCTTCAGCATAATCCGGTTTAAAATTTACCGCTTGCTTAAAGGCAGTTAATGCTTCATCCAATAGTTCCTGATGTTCGAGCATAAGTCCTAGATAATAATAGGCATCGGCATGTTTTGGATTGAGGTCTATTGTTTTGTTAAAAGCAGCTATTGCTGCCTTTTGTTGGTTTAATTCCTTAAATACATTTCCCAGGTTGAACTGGGCATCGACATGGTCAGGTTTGAGAGTAATAGCTTTTTGGTAAGCACTTACCGCTTGTTCATATTGGATGAGTTTAAATAACGCATTCCCTAAGTTGAATTGTGCATCAACAAAATTGGGATTTAGTCGTACTGCCTGCTCACAGGCAGTCATGGATTCCTTAAAGTAGCCGTGATTATAATGTACTGTCCCCAGGTTATTGTAATAGTTTGGTGTCTCTGGCTTGAATTCAATTGCCTGGTTGATCAGTTCAACTGCTTGTTCATATTGACCACTCTGTGAGGTAAGTACGCCTAAGAGGTGCAGTGTATCGGCATGGTTTGGCTCTAACTTCAGAATTTGATGATAAATTGTTTTTGCCTGATCTAGTTTGCCATTATTATGATGATTAAAGGCGATTTTCAACATTTCTGCAGTAGAAAGGGTTGGATTATTTCGATGAAACAATCTAGCTTTTAGACTGGATAGGATCATATTATTTCAATTCGCCACGGTTATAATATTTGACTACAATCTATATCGTCTCTAATACTTCTGTTGTTTGGTTATATTGATGATTAGCGATAATTTAGATGGAAAAGTAATTCTCCTGAATTTAAGACGATTGAACAGGGTCACCAATATTTGGCAAAATGCTGATTTGCACTTAATTAATATTAATTATATTCACTTGAGGAATAAATTGACAACCGAATTAACAATCATCGTACCGACCTATAATGAGTATGAAAATATTACATTATTAGTATCGGCCCTGGATAAAGCTTTGCTGGGTATAGCCTGGGAAGTATTATTCGTTGATGATGATTCTCCAGATGGAACTGCTGATTTGGTTAGGGAAATTGCAAATGAAAATCATCATATACGTTGTATGCAACGGACTGGAAGGCGAGGGCGAACATCAGCCTGCATAGAAGGAATATTGGCTTCATCTTCACCTTACATTTGCGTAATGGATGCTGATTTACAACATGATGAGAAATTACTACCACAAATGTTATTATTATTAAAACAAGATAATCTGGATTTAGTAATTGGCAGTCGTTACATCGAAAATGGTAGTACAGGAAGCTTACCCCAGTATCGTGTCTGGATTAGCAAACTTGCAAGAAAGTCAGGGAACTTTATCTTGAAACATCCAGTAAGCGATCCAACAAGTGGTTTTTTTATGATACAGGGTCATTTTTTCAGGCAGGTAAACCATCGACTTTCAGGGAAGGGTTTGAAAGGGTTTGAACTTCTACTTGATATTTTAGCTTCAGCAGATAGTACACTTCGATATAAAGAATTTCCGTACACAATGCGTGAGCGGATGAAGGGAGAAAGCAAGCTAAATGTAGTTGTTATATGGGAATTCTTCTCGTTACTTGTGCATAGATTGATTTCGAATCGGAACTAAGCATCTACGAATGAGTCGTTACTAAAGATGCGTGCTGTTGAGCACTCGTGTTATGTAATAGCACCCAACCAAAGAGGAATATATGTAAATATTGATACAATCTTACTTAGCATCACAATTTCCCCACTTGAGACATTGTCCGGTCCGCCAGTTAATTTCGCGTTTTATCTCAATATCCATACTAAGAGGCTTCATCTGATAAATCATCATGAGAGGTTGTTTGGAATATGAGCGAACAACCCACGAGTTGTTAACCATGTGAGATAAATCGCCACGCACAGTATTATCAACATCATCAC
>CAZCXC010000124.1:0-8171 GCA_964502505.1 uncultured Enterobacteriaceae bacterium | reverse complement strand
TATGAAGCATTAACATCAGGGGCTAGTATTGGACTATTATCGGTACCCAGAAAAGGAACGAGCAGGGTAGGAAATGCAATTGATGCTTTAGCTTCCAACAATAAAGTCACCCTATATCAAAACTGGCTCAAAACAAAAACTATACATGCATCACTGAAAAATTTTAATGAATCTGGCCGTTGTGCTGATCTTTTATATCAGCGTGTTTTTATGTGAATGAATACAGCAATAAATATTAATAAACAAAAAGAGACAGCTAATGTTCAACGGGAAACTGTTGCTTGCCCTGTATGTAATGGCGAATCCTTTGTAACACTTTTTGAAAAAAATAACGAGCCGTTTGTAAGATGTACAGACTGCGGACTGGTCTTGATCAACCCGAGACCAATTTATGCTCAGTTGCTTGATACATATGATGATAATTACAGCCAGATCTATGCAAAAAAAACTGATAAAAAAATAAAACGAATAAAAAGATGGGTTAACCGTGTTATTAAAATACGCGGCAATAATGGCACCTGGTTAGACCTTGGCTGCTCTGTCGGATTTGTAGTTAAAACCGCACAAGAGTTTGGTTTTGAAGCTTATGGCATAGACGTCCAACCCTGGGGTATTGAGTATGGGAAAAATAAGCTAGGATTACAAAATCTATCTTGTGGTTTGTTGGAAAATCAGAATTATCAAGACAATTTTTTTGATGTTATATCGCTCTATGATGTTATAGAACATATTCCAGACCTTAATTCTTTAGTGGCAGAGCTTAAGAGAATGCTTTCAAAGGACGGTATAATAGACATCGTTACTCCTGACATAGGCCATTGGCGCACACCAAAAAAATTACATACCTGGAATGAGATAAAACCCTCTGAACACTTATATTATTTCAGTTTAAAAACCTTAACGATGTTACTCAAAAAGCACGGGTTAAAAATAGTAAAAAAACGCTTTCATTGGAAATCTTCGCTCCGTGTTTATGTCGAGCACGCATAAAACTTATTGAGAATGGCTTTAACAGTACTACAAGTTTTGCCTGCGCTGGAGGTTGGCGGTGTTGAACGAGGCACTCTGGAAGTTGCTGCAGAACTGGTGAAAAGGGGCCATCGTTCACTGGTAATATCTGCAGGCGGACAACTAGTCAATCAGCTTGTAAGTGAAGGCAGTGAACACATCACTATTCCCATAGGAAAGAAAAGCCCTTTAACCTTTTTTCTGATAAACAAACTAAAGAAAATCTTAACTAGTGAAAGTGTTTCTATTATTCATGCGCGGTCAAGGATGCCCGCATGGGTATCTTATCTTGCGTGGCGCGATATGGATGAAAATAGTCGTCCTCGATTTATCACGACTGTTCATGGACCCTACACCGTTAATCCTTATAGCGCCGTCATGACTTACGGCGAACGTGTTATTGCCATATCTCAATTCATTAAAGACTACATATTACAGTCATATCCTGCAGCTGACAGCAGCGATATTGAAGTCATATATCGGGGTGTTGATCATAAATTATATCCATCTGATTTTACGCCTGATGAAAAATGGCAAAAAAAATGGAATTCTGATTTTCCTCAATTTAAAAATAAATTCCTCATAACATTACCGGCCCGGATAACGCGCTGGAAAGGCCATGAAGATTTTATTGGAGTCATTACAAAACTGGTTCGGCAAGGATTGCCCATGCATGGCATTATTGCTGGAAGCTATGAAAAACGACGCGCGAGATTTTTTAATCACTTGCAAAAATTAATTCAAAAAAAGAACCTGGAAAATAGCATTACTTTCATAGGCCATAGAAATGACCTTAAAGAAGTATTATCAATTTCAAACGTGGTCTTGTCATTAGCAAAAGAACCTGAGGCATTCGGACGCACAGCGCTTGAAACACTGTCTCTGGGAACACCTGTGATAGCTTATGACCATGGTGGGGCTGCGGAAGTGCTGGAAAAAATGTTTCCTGAAGGAAAAGTTCCAGTTGAAAATATAACAAGGGTTGCTGAGACAGTAGAGAAATTTTATAACCATCCGCCTGCTTTTATTAATAAAAATTCATTTGAGCTACAAGACATGTTGAACAAAACAATGGCTGTTTATGAATCACTTGTATTTAGCAAGCCATAAATGCTTGATGGGCGGCTATTATAATGATTAATTTTTTTTAAATAATGGCCAACATATTAATAATTAAGTTCGGGGCGCTGGGTGATGTTGTTATGGCCACATCTTTAATAAAGCAAATTCAGGATCATCACCCTGAAGATACTGTCCACTTTTTAACCAGCAACCAGTTCGTTTCTCTATTTGAAAATTGGAATGATTTAACAGTTTCGGCCTTCCCAAGGAGAGGGTTTATCTCAACCATTAAAACAATTCGTTGGATTAGACAGAAAAATTTTGATCGTCTATATGATCTTCAATCGAATGACCGCACTCGTTTAATATGCGCACTATCAAGAGTAAAGCAACGAGTCGGGAACCATCCATTTTTTCCTTATAACATTCATCCTGAAGAAAAATATACAGGGCAATGCCACATTTTTGATCGAATGCTGGAAGTAATTAATTGTGCGGGCATTCAGTCAAAAATGGCGTTTCCGACTTTGCCTGCTTCTGAAACCGAAAAAAATAAAATAAGCCAATGGCTGCAGGAAAACAGTTTACAACCAGAATCATTCGTCATTATGCACGCCGGGTCCAGTCCTGAGCATAAGAATAAGCGCTGGCCTTACTATCAGGAATTAGCTACCAAACTAAAATCTAAAGGTTATGACACTGTATGGATTGGCGCGGATGCAGATATCGACCTTAATAACTCAATGTGCAAAATTGTTGGTATTAATGCCACCAATCTATTTAATGTTGTTGAGCTTGCTGAGTTAGGTCGTTACGCAAAGTTTGCGATCACTAATGACTCTGGCCCCATGCATATACTTTCGTGCTCTGAGATTCCAGTCTTTGCTTTTTTTGGTCCAACCTATTGGAAACGTAACCATGCAATTGGGCAAGGCGATAATGTTTTTGCTGCTACTAACGGCAATCTTGATCAGATTACAGTAAATCAGGTAATCAACCGCTTACATTCGGATGGTTTATAATCAAACAATTCCTGATGTTTGTTTGTATAAGTTAACGAGCTGAGGAACCACGCTGTTTCTGGCATATTTGTTTCTAAATTTTTCTAACGCTCGCTCTGCTCGCTCTTGGTTTGCTTTCTTATTCTCCGCCGCCAAACATATTTTTTCAGTCAAATCTCCTACATCATTAACATTAATCATTAGTGCGGTTTGATTATCCAAGATTTCTATTGGGCCTTTTGTTTTAGTTGAAATAATCGGCACCCCCTTAGCCATGGCCTCCAAAATAGCTATGCCAAAAGGCTCATCCAGCGACGGTAAAACAAAAAGATCGGCGTCATTAAGTAATGCGCTTACATCTTCCACCCACCCTTTAAATACAACATTATTTTCTAGTTTGAGTTCATTACTTAGTTGCAGCAACTTATTGTTTTCTGGGCCATCTCCTCCTATAACTAATTTTGCCACAACACCTTGATCCAGCGCTTGCCGAAATGCTTTGAGTAATACATCGAATCCTTTTTTCTTTACCATCCGCCCATAAGCAACAATATTAAATATTGTTAAGCTATTAACTGATGGTAAAACATCTACTGCTTCTATTGAAGAAAAGTTAGGTATAACAACAATCATGTTCTCGTCAATATTACACTCTATTAAATATTTCTTTTGATCTCCCGTTGTTGTCACAAATTTATTTACATGCTGGTAGTATTTCAGATTAACGTAGTTATGCGTCTTAACAACCAAAGGCGTTGATAGTGCGTTGCATATCTTGCCAGAGAAATAAGCTGCTCGTGCCAAATGTGCATGCACGATATCTGGTGAAAATGATTTTATTATTTTTTTTATTGCCCTGGCCGCGAACATGTCCCAATTGCCGATGACATTTACAGGAACTGTCTTAAGTAGATCATTGCGGGAAATTTTTTCTGAAGCACTAAACTTGCTGTGGTGGATCACTTGAACTTCATGCCCTAGCTCAGTTAATGCATTACTTAAATCGACAAAGTACCTTTCAGCACCGCCAAAATTTTTTGCTAGCATAATCTGCGTTATTTTCATTTAACCTGTTGTTCAAGCTTCTCTTTTACAACAGAGACTACTTCTTCAACCTCAATATTATTAATAACGTTATCCTTCCCATGCAACCACGTCGCTTGTTCGCCCCAAGGGTTATATCGTAGTGGATCACCGATACCAAACAACGTTATGGTAGGAACATCTGCTGTGCTGGCTATGTGACCCAAGCCTGAATCAATTCCAATAAACATCTTTGCTAATTTTAAAATCGCTGCTGCCTGTAATAAATCTGTTTGCCCCGTTAAATCCTTAAACGGTACTAACAACTCTTTTGTTACCTCTAATGCATAATTTTTATCCGTAGTAGCGCCTAACAAAATAACAGCATCTATTTCTGCTGCAAGCCTGTTACATGAAGAAGCAAATTTTTGTGAGGACCATGCTTTAATTGGAACATGACATCCTGGAGCAATTACAAGTATGCGGCTGCTGTTTAAGCCTTGTATACATGCCCTTGCAAACTCCATATGGTCTTCTGTTAACCAAATTTTTGTCTGTGGAATGTTGCCATCGGAATATATTCTCCTTATTACGCCCATATGTTCTTCAACTGCATGTGGGCCATAGGGAACAGCTTGCCATTTAGTTAATTTAGCCCGTCCTTTTAACAATAAAGCCAGACCATCAGTCCTTAAATCAACAATTAAATCATAGTTTTTTTTTCGTAATTCCCTGACCAGAGAGAGCCCGCCTCTAAATAAGCCCTGTTTGTTTTTAAGAAATATTTCTCCACGATAAGGACAATGGTTATAGATGATCTTGGATCGGCGATCACTAACAATATCTATTTTTGCCTCAGGATATAGCTTATGTAGTGCCTGCAAAACGGGTGTGGTTAAAATAGCATCTCCTATATTACTAAGAGAAATAAATAAAATATCTTTCTTGGGCACCATTCATTCCAGTTTGTTTTTATTCCAAAGATCGCGCCAATCAAAAAAAGGAGGAATACAATTTTCTGTTTGCATATGTGCTGCCAGCGCAGGAATGGGTGAAAAACCAGGTATATGATTAAACAATAAGTTCGTATTCTGCGCTTCCGATCCTAATCGTCTCTTCTTTTTGTTACCTACGAATTTCGTCTTTTCAAAATACGGCCAATAATCCAAAATAATTTGCGAATGCGTAAATAATACATGGGTCGCATGGCTTATTGTACGCCAGTGCCTGAATTCTCCTAGCAACAAATAAGATGGATAAACTGTTTTAATATACAAAAACTCATGCTCTTGCGGATGTATTACTAGGTGCGTGCCACATATATTATATATTTGTTTATAAAAACATAGCATTTCATATATTGCAGAGGGCTCATGTAAATAATCATCTTCACAAAAATAAAACAGCCCTTCTTTTTTTTGTGCAAATTTAAACTGTTCCAAAAGCGATGCTCCTTGCCCATGGTCGCTGATTGTTCTAACCTCCCATTCACAGGAGGCTGTGCTACAAATATTTAAAAAATTTGATAAATTTTCTTCATCTGAATGATCGTCAAATACAATTAAATAAATATTTATGTCTGCACCTTTATCGATTGTATAATTAATCGAATTAATTATTGACTGCATGCATCGCGTAACAAGTTCTTCATGATCGGCGCCGGTTACGTTAGGTGGTTTGTTTTTTTTGTTATTATTTCTTAAACAGGTCCGCAAACAAATATAGAGATTTTCAAAGGGTTTTGAATCTTCTGTGTTCCTGCTTTTGTCCTGGGCTATTGTTAGTTGTGATAATTGATTAACACTTTCCTGATTTTTAACTGGTAATAAATTGTATTCATAACGTCTTTTAACATCATACCCGTGGCGACGTAATATTTTTCTTAGCAATCGTAATGCGTCATTCATCCAATATCTCTCATTATTTGCCGATACAAAACCCAGAAAAAATTTCACCAAGCAAATCTTCTGTACTAAATCTTCCCGTTATTTTCCCTAGCATTTCTTGTGCTAAACGTAATTCCTCTGCGAGCAATTCTGCTTTGTTTTTATCACAGCATTGCAAACTTTTTTCAAGATGTGCTTGTGTTTTTTCAAGCGCTATTGCGTGGCGTGCCCTTGCAATAAAAGCATCTTCGCGCACATCTGTTTCTTCCAAATATTTGCTTAGGCGTTGCAACAATAAATCAATCCCCGCCCCGGTTTTAGCAGATAAAGCTATTTCTGTTTGATTATCATCTATAATTTTAATGCCAGGGGATGTTTTTGTCAGATCAATCTTGTTTTTTATTACTATCACATAATTAGATTTTAATAATTGTTGCAACAGATTTTTTTCTTCTTCCTCTAATTTCCGCCCTGCCTCTGATATAAATAAAATAATGTCTGTGTTTTCTGCGGCATCCAGGGCGCGTTTGATTCCTTCAAGCTCAGCTTCATCGTTCGTGTTTCTTAGGCCGGCCGTATCGATAATACGTAATTGTATACCGTCAATTAAAACATTTTCTTCTACTGTGTCGCGTGTAGTCCCTGGCGCTGCAGTGACAATAGCGGCATTCTTTCCGGCCAGTTGATTCAATAAACTAGATTTACCAACATTAGTCTTACCAATAATTACGGCCTGCGCGCCTTCGCGCAACATGACGCCTTGCTTTGCCTGCATTAAAACTGTAGCAATTTCTTCAATGCATGTTTCTAGTCTTCGGCTTATTTCAGATGGATTAAAGAAATCAATGTCTTCTTCGGAAAAATCTAACGTCCCTTCAACAAGCGTTCGGATTGCTACTAACTCATCGAACAAAACCTGGATTTTATTTGAAAACACTCCCTCTAACGAACGAACTGCACTGCGCGCCGCTTGTGCTGACGTGCTGTCAATTAGATCGGCTACGGCTTCCGCTTGCACCAAATCAATTTTTCCATTCAAGAATGCGCGTTCGGTAAATTCTCCGGGCCGAGCCATTCTTGCGCCCAGCCTAACAACACGATCAACCAGCAAAGACAATACCGCCTGCCCGCCGTGGCCATGTAATTCAAGCACATCTTCTCCTGTGTAGGATGCGGGAGCAGGAAAATAAATAGCTAGTCCGTTATCAATGGATTGATTTCTTTCGTCTTTAAATGTACAGAGATGTGCTTGGCGCGGAGATAATCTTTTTCCTATAACTTCAGGGATAATGTTTTTTGTTTCTTTGCCTGATATACGAACAACACCTATACCACCGCGTCCTGGAGGAGTTGCTATTGCGACAATGGTATCAACATTGTCAGCCATTGTTATAGAACTTTAAGATGTGCTTTTTACAGCGGCTCTTTCTATCTTGCGAGTAATTAACCATTGCTGTGCGATGGAAAGAATATTATTAACTACCCAATATAACACCAGGCCGGCCGGAAAGAATGCAAAAAATATTGTGAATACAAACGGCAAAAGCATCATGATTTTTTCTTGTACCGGATCCATCGGCGCAGGGTTTAATTTTTGTTGAACAAGCATTGTAATGCCCATGACAACAGGTAACACAAAATAAGGATCAGGCCCGGAAAGGTCTGTAATCCACAAAATAAAAGGTGTTTGTCTTAACTCAACGCTCTCCAATAACGTCCAGTAAAGCGCAATAAAAACTGGTATCTGCACAAGGATCGGAAAACAACCACCGAGCGGATTAATTTTTTCCTTCTTATAAAGATCCATCATCGCTTGATTCAAGCGGGTCCGATCATTTTTGTAGCGCTCTCGTATAGCTAACATTCTTGGCTGAACCTTGCGCATGTTGGCCATAGAGAGATAGCCTGCCGCTGACAACTTGTAGAATAGAATCTTCAACATTAGGGTAACCAAGATAATGGCCCAACCCCAGTTACCTGTTAGCACATGGAATTTTCCCAAACACCAAAATAACGGCTTAGCTATAAACCATAGCATTCCATAATCAACTGTTAGTTCTAAATTGGGCGCTATTTCTTCCAAATCCTTTTGTATTTTTGGACCGATATACAGCTTATGTTCAAAACTTTCAGATGACCCTTGAGCAATTTCTTTTGTCGGTGTTATTGCGCCAATAGCATACCTTTCATT
>CAZCXC010000123.1:0-10974 GCA_964502505.1 uncultured Enterobacteriaceae bacterium | reverse complement strand
GGCGAATGCCTCACCAAAACTGCGACCGACCCCCATAACTTCACCTGTTGATTTCATTTCTGGCCCAAGTATTGGATCAACACCTGGAAACTTTATAAATGGAAATACAGATTCCTTTACCGAAAAATAGTTCGGTGTGTTGTTCGGTTTTATCTTTTGACTCGCCAGACTTTTGCCTACCATACAATTTGCTGCTATTCGCGCCAGGGAATTACCCGTTGCTTTTGATACAAATGGGACTGTTCGTGAAGCACGTGGATTAACTTCCAATACATAAATTTCATCTCCCTGAATTGCAAACTGGGTATTCATTAAACCTACTACATTTAGTTTAGTCGCCAATGCTTCAACTTGCTGAGCAATACGCTGCTGAATACCTTGATCCAAACTATACGGTGGCAGAGAACAGGCCGAGTCACCTGAATGAACACCTGCTTGCTCAATATGCTGCATGATGCCTCCAATCATGACTTCATTACCATCTGAAATAGCATCAACATCTACTTCAATCGCATTTCGTAAAAAACGATCTAAAAGCACCGGAGATTCATTAGAGACAGCAACAGCCTCATGCATATAGGTGCGCAGTTCATCTCCGCTGAAAACAATTTCCATTGCACGCCCACCCAACACATAAGAAGGTCGTACAACCAATGGATAACCAATCTCATCGGCCAGGTTAACCGCTTCCTCTGTTTCTCTTGCGATACGATTGGGTGGTTGTCTCAATCCCAAATCAAATAACAATTGTTGAAATCGCTCGCGATCTTCAGCTAAATCGATCGAATCAGGCGAGGTTCCAATGATTGGCGCCCCTTCTGCTTCTAGCGGACGTGCTAACTTGAGTGGAGTTTGTCCACCGTATTGAACAATTACTCCAAGAGGCTTCTCAAGTTCAATGATTTCCAATACATCTTCAAGTGTTAAAGGCTCAAAATAAAGTCGGTCTGAAGTATCGTAATCGGTAGATACTGTTTCCGGATTACAATTAATCATGATGGTTTCATAACCCAGCTCTCGCATTGCCAGAGCAGCATGGACACAACAATAATCAAATTCAATACCTTGACCTATACGATTCGGACCACTACCAAGCACAATTATTTTTTCTTTATCACTCGGATTAGCTTCGCATTCTTCCTCATAAGTTGAATACATATAGGCAGTGGTAGCAGCAAACTCTGCTGCACAGGAATCAACACGTTTGTAAACTGGGTGAATCTTATGTTGATAGCGGAGTTCTCTTATTACTTTTTCTTTAGCGCCTGTTAACTCGGCAATACGACTATCAGAAAATCCTTTGCGCTTTAATGCAAATAATCGATCGGCATCCAGTGCAGACAAACCGGCTTGTTTGGTTTTGTTTTCTTCGTTAACTAAATCCTGTATTTGGGAAAGAAACCAGGGATCGATGTGTGAAGATTGATAAACGTCTTCCAGACTCATTCCATGGCGAAAACCATCAGCCACATAAAGTAATCGTTCTCCACGAGGCACACGTAATTCTCGTTGGATCGTTTCAAATATGTTTTCGTCAGTTTGTTTAATCCTTTCATTCAAACCATCAAGGTCTGTCTCAAGACTACGCAATGCCTTTTGTAATGACTCCTGAAAAGTACGTCCAATGGCCATGACTTCCCCCACGGACTTCATTTGCGTCGTTAGGCGATCATCTGCTTTTGGAAATTTTTCAAAGGTGAATCGTGGGATTTTGGTAACAACATAATCAATTGTGGGTTCAAAGGATGCCGGTGTTGCACCTCCTGTAATATCATTGGCTAATTCATCCAGTGTATAACCTACTGCCAGTTTGGCTGCCACCTTGGCAATCGGAAAACCCGTGGCCTTGGAAGCCAAAGCAGATGAACGTGATACACGAGGATTCATTTCGATGATGATCAATTCACCATTATCCGGGTTGACCGCAAACTGCACATTTGAACCGCCCGTATCCACACCAATTTCGCGTAATACAGCAATTGATGCGTTACGCATAATCTGGTATTCCTTATCCGTTAATGTCTGCGCCGGGGCAACCGTAATTGAATCACCTGTGTGCACGCCCATCGGGTCAAAATTTTCTATGGAACATATAATGATGCAGTTATCTTTATGATCGCGCACCACTTCCATCTCGAATTCTTTCCAGCCTAATACAGATTGTTCCAGTAATATTTCAGTAGTTGGCGAGGCATCTAGACCACGTTCACAAATCTCTGAAAAGTCTTCACGATTATAAGCGATACCACCACCCGTACCGCCCAGTGTAAAAGAAGGACGAATAATAATAGGAAAACCTATCTCAGCCTGTATTTCCTTTGCCTGCTCCATATTGTGAGCTAAACCAGATTCCGGCATACCCAAACCAATTTTTTTCATGGCATCGCGAAACTTTTCACGGTCTTCGGCTTTATTGATGGCATCTTGAGATGCACCGATCAATTCCACATTAAATTTTTCCAATACCCCTTCACGTGCCAGATCCAGTGCACAGTTCAATGCCGTTTGACCGCCCATAGTTGGTAATAATGCGTCGGGACGCTCATGTTCAATTATTTTTTCAATTACTTGCCAGGTGACTGGCTCTATATAAGTAGCGTCTGCCATTTCCGGATCGGTCATAATGGTGGCAGGATTAGAATTCACAAGGATGACACGATAATCTTCATCGCGCAGTGCCTTGCAAGCCTGCGCCCCGGAATAATCAAATTCACAGCCTTGACCAATTACAATCGGACCGGCGCCGATGATCAATACACTCTTAATATCAGTACGCTTTGGCATATTTATTTGTTGGCCTGCATGAGCTCAATAAAATGATCGAATAAGGGTCGTACATCATGTGGTCCCGGGCTTGCTTCCGGATGTCCCTGAAAACCAAACGCGGGACTTTCCATATGGTGAACACCTTGTAATGAATTATCGAAGAGTGAACGATGTGTTGCACGCAAATTGTCAGGCAGGCTGGTTTCATCAACTGCAAAGCCATGGTTTTGACTTGTAATCATTACTTGCCCTGTTTCCAGATCCTGTACAGGATGATTGGCACCATGGTGACCAAACTTCATTTTTAAAGTTTGTGCGCCACTCGCCAAAGACAACAATTGGTGTCCTAAACATATGCCAAAAGTGGGTGTATTGCTCGCAATGATTTCTTTAATTGCTTCAATAGCGTAATCACACGGGTCTGGATCTCCGGGCCCATTGGAAAGGAAAACACCATCCGGCTTTTCTGCCAACACCTCTTTGGCAGGTGTTGTTGCAGGAACAACATTCAACTGACAACCCTGCTCTGAAAGTATTCTTAAAATATTGCGTTTAACACCGTAATCATAGGCCACGACGTGCCATTGTTTTTTAGCTGAACTTGGTTCAGGCAGACCACTATCTAACTGCCAGGTCCCCTGCTTCCATTCATACGATTTTTCTGTCGTTACTTCTTTCGCAAGATCTGCACCCTTTAAACCAGGAAATTCTTTTGCGGCCTGGATGGCTTTCTTTTCTTCAATGGTTTCGCCTGCAACAATGCACCCACGTTGTGCGCCTTTTTCACGTAACAAACGTGTTAAACGACGCGTATCAATATTGGCAATGGCAACAACTTTGTTCTGTTCCAGATAAGCTTCCAGTGGCACTTCGGCTCGCCAATTGCTGATATGCAAAGGTAAATCACGGATCACCAAACCGCTCACGTAGACCCCGTTTGATTCTTCATCTTCACTATTGGTCCCCACGTTACCGATATGGGGCTGTGTCAGGGTGACAATTTGTTTAAAGTAGGACGGATCAGTCAGGATTTCCTGGTAGCCGGTAATGGCAGTATTAAAAACGACTTCGCCGACTGTCTGCCCTTTAATTCCAATCGATTGTCCATAGAACAGACTTCCATCTTCCAATGCCAGCAATGCCGTATAATTCAATATTACCTCCAGACGCATATAGAAAACGGGAGCAACCCAAAGATTACTCCCGCTCAGTTAGATTTGACGAATTCTACTGTAGAGCACCCTTGGGTGTCCATGGACTTAACCAATCCATATATTCAAAATAGCAAAAGTTATGACCACAAAATACGAAATTTGTCATCTTGATGACCTGCCTGAAGGAGACTCAAAGGGCTTTGCTATTGAGACAGGCGCTGATACTCAAGAAGTCTTTGTTATTCGCGAGGGGGATCAAGTCTATGGCTATGTTAATCGCTGTCCACATACCGGCGGTAACCTGGATTGGCAACCTGATCAGTTTCTGGATAGCGTAGGAGAATTCATACAATGTTCCACGCATGGTGCCAAATTTCGAATAAGGGATGGTTATTGTGTTTTTGGACCATGTGCAGGACAGTCGTTAACACCCATAACATTGGAGAATAATGACGGACAACTCACATTAAATATAAATAAGGATAAAGAATGAGCGAACTAACCATCAAGGGCAGTTGCCTGTGCGGCACTGTTAACTATCAAATCATCGGTCCATTTAAAATATTTCAATATTGTCATTGTTCACGGTGTCGGAAATTTACCGGTAGTGCATTCTCACCCAATATATTCGTGCCACCGGAAAGATTTAACTGGCTCAGTGGCGAAAAATTGGTTGGACGTTATGAACATCCTGATGCGAAATACTTTGCTACCTGTTTTTGCAAACAATGCGGCTCATCATTACCCTGGTCAGTACAAGGTGGTAAAAATATCGTCGTGCCCGCAGGGACATTAGATGACAAACCTGATATTGAACCGTTTCAAAATATATTTTGGGATTCAAAAGCCCCCTGGTTCAAAGATCCTTCAGCATTAAAATGCTTTGACGAGTTTCCGGGGAAATAAGAATTAATGTTGAAGATTGTTTCAGGAGCGCAAACCGGTGTAGACAGAGGAGCTCTGGATGCTGCACTTAAATGTAATGTGTCCTGTGAGGGATGGTGCCCTGAAGGCAGAAAGGCTGAAGATGGTGTAATCCCAGATGACTATCCGGTAAAAGAATTAAAAGGTGGTGATTACCTTGAACGTACACTCAAAAACGTATTAGATTCTGATGGCACACTGATCATTTATTTTAAAAAGCCCAGTGGCGGAACAGAACAAACGCTTCATTATTGCCTCAAAAATAAAAAACCTTATTTACTGTTAGATGCAGTAGAGGTAAAACCAGACAGGGCAGCAGAACGAATAATAGAGTTTCTTAATGGCTTACCGGGTGAAACACTCAACTGCGCAGGCCCCAGGAGCAGTAATCATGATAAAGCATATGAATATGCTTTAAAGGCGATAACGATGTTTATTGAATTATATCAAAAAGATATTTCTAGCAATAAAAATTAAACCTTCAGAACTTTTTATTCATTACTTCTGATAGACATAGGATGTAAATTTTGACCATGTTGCATTTATTGCTCCAAATGCTGCTATCGGCCAAAAAAGGACATTCAACAGTTGTCATCTATACTATGTTATACGGCACACTGTCGCTTAAAATATAATTGTTGGCAAATAAACATTAATATGAGCCGAGAAGAAATATTACTTGTCTATGATAAAGAATGCCCTGCTTGTAATAATTACTGTCAGTTCGTTCGTATCCGTGAAGATGTAGGTGATTTGAAGATTGTTGATGCGCGAGAAGACAGCGAAGTTCGTAATGAAATAACTGAGATGGGCTTAGATATAGATCAAGGAATGGTACTAAAGATGGACGGACAAATTTACTATGGTGCTGATGCTATTCATGCTTTAGCTTTAATAAGTAGCAAATCCGGAATTTTCAATCGCGCAAATTATTGGATGTTTAAATCAAAAACGTTCTCTTCGTGGCTTTATCCTGTATTACGTACATGTCGTAATCTATTATTGAAGATATTGGGTAAGTCTAAAATAAACAATCTTGGAATCAGTGGTAATGACAAGTTTTAGTTCGACACACAAGCAATTACTCTAACACTACTGCTGAACTCAACCATTATATGGTAATTTCTATTCAGGCAAGCAGACTTTTGTGATGACGATGTCGCGCCAATGGAAAGAGAGTTCCGATGTACTGCCGATTTTTCCAACTCTTGTCTGGAAAGTCCAACTCACTTCCGGGGCGCAAGAAACTGTGAATAGAAAGATCCTAGAAACGCTCAGAATACTTCGTCCATCAGGCGCCGATTTTGTTTCTTCAGAAGGTTGGCAATCAAATAAAGATCTGCACAAGCTAGATGAGTTCCGTGAATTGGCATCATACATCAATGATACAGCTAGAACTATTCTGCAATTTTTGAAAATAGGTTACGATGCTATCGAAATCACCGGTTGCTGGGCCAACATAAATCCAGCAGGCGCCTCGCACAGGAGTCATAATCATCCAAACAACTATCTAAGTGGTGTGTACTATGTCCAAACACGTGCAGGGGGAGACACAATTAATCTCCATGATCCGAGAGTTCAAACGGGCGTTATAAGACCACCCGTTACAGAACTCACGGCGGAAAATACCGATCAGGTTGTAATTAAAGTGAGCAATGGTACTCTCCTCATTTTTCCGGCTTACTTACAACATTCTGTCGATCCGAATAGGAGTGGAGAGGAAAGAATAAGCATTAGTTTTAACATGATGTTCTCATCGTTTACTGAAAACCTCAGTAAACCGTTATGGTAACTGCCGCCGGGTAGTTATAAATATAAATCTGTTCCCTTTTATTGCTGTCCGACCCTTAGTTCGTAGATATGCCGAATGTCCGCTTTGGGTCGAAAGCAGACATCCAACATATAAATATTAAGGAATAAACTGCCGATGCCCATACGGCCTCCATGCTGGTGCGATCACATTCGGCATGGATGATCGATTTAATAATTGTGCGGGAGCTAATGCAAACTCACCGTAACGTGAATTAATTTGATCCATGACTGCATTCACACGTTCCTGTTTATCCTGTTTTACCGGATCATGATTAAACATTTCCATTTGCTGTTGTGCGGGCCTGGGATCAAGTGCCGTCACCTGCACACCATGCACTCCCTCCCCTTGCCAGTAATCAGAAACAAACCGCTCACATAAATCAATAATAATATGACTGTCATTCGTGGGTACTGCAGAACTGAATTTGTCACCTAACCAACCATGGTTGACACGTAAATTGATTGAAAAATGTTTGGCTTGCAGATGGTGTTGCCGTAAACGTGCTGCAAGTTTTTCACTCATATGTATAAGATAAGTCATGATAACTTCTTCATCACGCGTATTGGGTGGCATGACCTTACCATGCCCCATTGATTTTGGTGCGGCGACTTGGGTTTCTACTTTGGCGGGGTCCATGCCCTGACACATATACCAGATACGCCGTCCAGGGTTACCAAAACGTTGCGCCAAAATACTGATTGGCAGTTTTGCCATATCACCGCAGGTATGCACACCATACTTTGCAAGAAAAGTACCGATACCTCGGCCAATACCACAAAGCGCGGTTACCGGTGCATCATGTAATGCCTCACGTGATTGCCATGGCGGGATCACTTTAAACCCGTCTGGCTTGACTTGTTTCGCCGCAAACTTGGCCGTGGTCTTATCACCACTCACACCCACTGTGCAATTGATGCCCCCTGCTTCATATACCCGTTGCCTGGTAAATTGTGCAATATATTCTGGTCCCTTTTTCCAGTAACGTTGGCAATAGGTAACATCGATAAACGCTTCATCCACGGAAAACACTTCTACATCCGGACTGATGTCCTGCAATGCGTGCATGATCGCGGTGGAGACTTCTGCGTAACGTTGTGGTCGTGCCGGACATTGAATAATGTCCGGGCACAACTTACGTGCTTGCTTGAGCCGCATACCGGTATGAATACCGAACGCACGCGCTTCGTAAGAAGAAGTAATGAGACATGTCCCTTGCGCACCGTTGGTGACACCGACGGGACGCCCCACAAGGTCCGGATTATCCATTTGTTCAATGGACGCAAAAAAAGCATCCATATCAATAAAGACGATGGCACGTTGCCAAAATTTTGTTTGTGAATTCACCTATCAATAGTAAGTGCTGCACAGATAACTGGCAAAAAAATAAACATCCTTTAAAAACAGAACGTTATGCGATGTGCTATGGCAACAGATTGATCATGCAGGAAAAATGTTCGTATTAAAAAATTTATTTTTTTAACAACATTTCTTTTTTTAACAACATTTCAATGTATCGATTACTGACAGCAGGTACTTACTACGGTCGAAAAACACAAAAGACGAATTACTCTTCGTCAATCTTTAACGAAGGCATAATATTAGTGTCGCTGTTAAATATCATAGTTTCATAAGGAGTATCACCCTTGGGGGGGTGATCAGAAACCTGCCATTGCCCATTTGCATCTCGCCACTTATATGTGGTCGTTATCTGTGGCGGTGGCTCCAGTGGCGTACCTTTGACCCATTCCTTCCACATCTCTGGATGAAAAAAGAGATAACCGCCAACCACCGCTGCAATTAACAGGATAAAGAAAATAAATTTCAATGCCTGTACAAAGGGATTAGGCACTTCTTTTCGCGTCATATAGACCATATCACCGTTTACTAACACTCCTCTGTTTAGAAATAACTTTTGAATTTATCATTTATTGAATACCTTGATAAAGTTGAATTGGTACTGAAAAACACTAAATTTTGTATTAATTTGCTATTTTTATCATATAGTTAATCTGTATTTTTACCATTTTCCTTGTAATTATCTTTATTTCGGACAAAGATAAGTAAATTAATCAATAAGATACGCAGTAAGAAATACAGGGATAGGTAGCAATGGAGTGTACCAGAGTGATCTTTTGACTGGGATTTTCATTTGGAAAACTGTCACATGGGCAGAAAATCAAAATCAATACAAAAACAACATCTGAACGCACTTAAGCCAGGTGCCAAAATGCATTGGTATGAGATCATTGAAATCCTGGGGCAAGGAGGGTTCGGGATTACTTATCTCGCCCTCGATCTTAATCTTGATCACGAAGTAGCTATCAAAGAATATTTGCCGGTTGAACTTGCCACACGAGATGCATTCGGTAATGTACAACCAGTCTCACCAGAGCAACATGATAAGTATCATTGGGGGCTTGATCGCTTCCTCGATGAAGCACGCACTATTGGTCAATTCAAACATCCTAATATAGTCAGGGTGCGTAATGTCTTCGAAGAAAACAATACTGCATATATGGTTATGGATTATGAGCTTGGTGAAAGCCTGCAGGATATATTGAGCCGCCGAAAAACATTAAGCGAGGAAGATCTGGAAACTGTAATTTGTCCTATTATTGATGGTGTACGGCATGTACATGCGGCAGGATTCATTCATCGCGACGTTAAACCAGCAAATATCTTTATACGTGTTGATGGCGATCCTGTATTACTGGACTTTGGTTCTGCCCGCCAATCGCTGGAGGGAGAAAACCAATCACTAACAAGTATTTTTTCCAGAGGCTATGCACCCATTGAACAATACAATACGACTGAAGATACTCAGGGGGCCTGGACAGATATCTATTCACTCGGAGCAACACTTTATCGTATTATTGTAGGCGTTCCCCCTACTGATGCAGTTGACCGCAGTGCAGCCATAAGCCACACAGATAGAGATAATTATGTCACAGCAGTTGAAATTGGTGAGGGGAAATACTCCAAAAAATTACTTGAAGGGATTGACCATGCCTTACAATTTAAACAAAAAGACCGACCACAATCTATTTCAGAGTGGGAATTAGTTTTCCAAAACCCAGGGGAAGAACTCACTTTACCACCTGATGAAATATCAACTGAATCTGATACTGATAAGGATGATGTTCTTGCATCGAATCTTAAAGCAGCAGAAGCAGGAGATATGTCTGCACAATCAAATCTTGGTTTTATGTATGCAAAGGGGATTAAGGTTAATCAAGATGACGAAGAAGCGATTAAATGGTATCGCATGGCTGCTGAAAATGGGCACTTAAACTCGCAGTTTAATCTGGGTGTAATCTATGCAAAAGGACGTGGCGTTGAACAAAATTATCATGAAGCATTTAAGTGGTACAAAATGGCAGCCAATCAAAATGATGTTACTGCACAAGTCACGGTTGCAATGATGTATAAAAAAGGAATTGGTACCGAGAAAAACGAAAAGGAAGCAGTTAATTGGTATTATCGCACTGCAATTCAGGGTCACTTAAATGCACAATACACACTTGCCAATATGTTCGCAAAAGGACAAGGTGTTCCGGTAGACAATACAGAAGCATTCGATTGGTATCTTAAAGCAGCTGAACAAGGGCATATTAGTGCACAGTTATCAGTGGGGTTTATGTACGGTAAGGGAGTAGGTGTCGCCAGAGATGATACCGATGCCGTAAAGTGGTATCGCAAAGCAGCAGAACAAGGTCACCCAAATGCACAGTTCAATCTTGGTGTTATTTATGCGAAAGGAAGGGGTATAGACAAGGACATAGGTGAAGCAAAAAAATGGTACCATAAATCAGCAGGACAGGGTAATGAAAGTGCTGAACGCGCACTTGAAAAGCTAGGCAACTAAAAAATAATATACGGCAACATAAAAACCTTATTATTTGTAATATAAGTTACATATTTCTACTTCCAAATCTCCTGCGGGTCCTTGCCAATTGATAATATCGCCTGTTTCTTACCAATCAGTTCACGTGCTAACGGTGAGATCCAACTTATTAATCCATTATCAACATCAGCTTCATCTTCACCGACTATAGTAAATAAATACTGACCGTCATCATCATCCATTAATTCCGCTGGATGGGATTGTTATATTTTTAATTATTTCTTAAACAGACCTAAAACACGATTTGCAGTACTTTCCAATTTGTCCTCTTTTTCTGGGTCACTTTTAATTTTGCCATCTTTCTTAAGTACATCCCTTAGTTTTTCGCGCATATCATCTGAAACTGTATTACCAGACATTTCCATAAAATGGTTAGGTTGAAGCAATATATATTTTGCAGTCTCTTCCATCAA
>CAZCXC010000122.1:0-3546 GCA_964502505.1 uncultured Enterobacteriaceae bacterium | reverse complement strand
AGCAATTGCCGAAATTAACTGAATCACCGGGCTACTTGCAACCGCTGCCATGGCAAATTTCATCGAGTACCTGCGATTGGCATTGGTGAATTTCTGAAACCGGTGTACTTCCTGTTCCTTACCATCGTAGAGTTTGACTAATTTATGTCCGTTGATACATTCGCTCAATACATGATTGATATCGGCCATGGAATCCTGGACCTTACGGCTCATCTTTCTTAGGCGTTTACGAATGACTAAAACGACCACCGTAATAAAAGGTGTGCATACTATTGCAATCAATGACAATTTCCAGTCGATATAAAACATCCAGACCAAAAGACCGATGACAGAAAGAGAATCACGCACGATGGTCGTGATTGCATTGGTCGCCGCTTGTTTAATTTGAGTAACGTCAAAGGTGAATTTAGACAACAGATTGCCTGAGGAATGATCATCGTAATAACTGCTGGATAATGACAAAATTTTGATAAACATTTCCTGCCTCAAATCCATAACGACTTTATTCGACACCCATAACAGGGCAACACCATTGGCATAAGCAGCGAAACCTCTAATGACAAAGAGCAAAACAAATAGGACAGGTACCCATTTCATTGTTGCCGGGTCTTTTTCAACAAATGCACCATCCAGCATGGGTTGCATCAGGGCGGGCAAGGCGGGGGCAGAGAGCGCCAATACGAGCATACTGACAATAGATATCATGAAAGTACGCCAGTAAGGTACCACATATCGCAATAGGCGCTTGTATAAATATACATCATTACCAGTCGTTGGCATGACTATTTTTCCTGAAGAATAACTGTTATAGATAATATGTTCATACTAAAGGGTAGTATACCGCAAACGTAATTTTACTTGATGTTCGGCCAACAATATCGTAATAAATAAGCGCGTTAAAAGTGGAACAGTGAATAAATGTCTAAACAACACCCAATCATTGCCGTGACAGGTTCTTCAGGTTCAGGTACCAGTAGCGTCAAATATGCCTTTGAAATTATCTTCAGTCATGAAGGAATCACCCCCGCGTTTGTCGATGGTGATAGCTACCACCGATATGACCGACAGGAGATGGATAATGTCATTAAGGCAGCTGAACTAGAAGGGAAAAACATTACCCATTTTGGTCCCGAAGGTAATTTATTCGAGGAGCTGGAGGCTTTGTTTCGTGAATATTCAGAACACGGCACAGGCAATCGTAGATACTATATACACAATGACGCAGAAGCTACGTTACATGGTTCACCGCCCGGCACGCTGACAGTATGGAATGGATTACCGGAAAATACAGACTTGCTTTTCTATGAAGGCTTACATGGAGCTATCATTACTGACACCGTGAATGTTCATCAATATGTAGATTTACTGATCGGTGTCACCCCCATCATTAATCTTGAATGGATGCAGAAGATTCATCGTGACAAGGAAATCAGGGGTTACTCCCCGGAAGATGCGACAGAATTGATACTAAGTCGAATGCATGACTACATACATTACATCACACCACAATTTTCCAGGACTGATATTAATTTCCAGCGTGTTCCTACCGTCGATACTTCAAATCCGTTCGCTGCAACTAAAGTTCCAACCAGTGATGAAAGCTTTGTTGTTATCCATGTTAGAAATCAGGAAAAAATTAAAGTCGATTTCAAACATTTAATGAAGATGCTGAGTGGATCATTTATGACAACACCAGATACGATTGTTGTCCCTGCGGGAAAAATGATTTTTGCCATGCAATTAATCACAGATCCATTAATACAGGACTTGATGGAAAATAAAAACTCCCGTTAACAAGACTGTATAATGAGGCACTCAGAGATAAAGGACAAATAGCCCGTGCGTACGATATTGGTACTCAATCCTAAAGGTGGCTGTGGCAAAAGTACAATTGCAACAACCATTGCCGGTTATTTCGCAATGCGAGGCAAAAATGTTTCGCTCGCTGATTGTGATCCACAATGTTCCAGTAGTGACTGGCTTGATATAAGGCCTGAGAACTTGGCCAATATTAATAACGTGCCTGTGAAGAATAATAAACTTCTCGTCCCCATTGATACAGACATCCTTGTACTGGATACGCCTGCGGGCATACGTGACCAAAAGATAGCCAATATCGTTCGTGCTGCACAGACTATGGTTATCCCGATACTGCCATCCCCTATCGACATGCGTGCTGCGGAAAGATTTCTCAGAGATCTAATCAAGCTGAGAAAAAAAACTGTTAGCAATAAAATTAAAATTGCGACTGTTGCTAACAGAGTGAGGGAAAATACCCTGGCCGCGGCAAAACTTGGAGATTATCTGGAAAAATTGCAACTACCGAATGGCAGAAAAATACCCTTTATGACTTTACTTCGTGCGAGCCAAAATTATGTGCATGCTGCTGAGAGAGGAATGACGATATTCGAATTGGCACCTTCCAGAACGCACACTGATCGCTTACAGTGGCAACCTTTATTAAAATGGTTGAGCAGTAAAAAAAGTTTGCCGTAAGTTTTTACGATAATCCTCTTGCCACATTATTCAAATAATATTTATCAAGCATCATGTCATACAAGATCACTATTGACTCGAGCAAGGAATCGTTTCCTGCAGACAAAAATGAAACCATACTTGAGTCTGCGCTCAAGAATGGACATAGCTTTCACTATGGTTGCCGTAATGGTGCATGTGGATCATGCAAAGGAAAATTGATTAAAGGTAATATACATTACCAAAATGAAGTCACGGGAATTACTGAACAGGAAAGTAAAGAGGGTTATGCTCTCTTTTGCCAGGCGATCCCGGAATCTGATGTCATTATCGAAGCAAAAGAAATTGATCGCGTTGGTGATATTTCAATTCGCAAACTGCCTTGTCGGGTGACAGAGATTGAAAAACTTAACCATGATGTGATACGCCTATTTTTAAAATTACCTTCGAGCGAACGGCTACAATTTCTCGCTGGGCAATATATCGACTTATTATTACGTGAAGGGAAAAAGCGATCATTTTCTCTGGCCAATGCACCACATAATGATGATTGCCTGGAACTACATATTCGTTATTATGATGGCGGTTTTTTTTCAGAATATGCCTTTCACGAACTAAAAGAAAGCACGCTGCTGCGATTTGAAGGGCCACTAGGGACTTTTTTCCTCAGAGAAGATTCAGAACGACCCATTATTATGGTTGCGGGCGGAACAGGCTTCGCCCCTATCAAAGGCATCATCGAACATGCATTATATTTGGGTGACAAACGCCCGATTCATTTCTACTGGGGGGCACGCAAAGAAGAGGATCTCTACTTGAATCAGCTTGCACAGTCCTGGGCTAATGAATACGATCACATCGAATACACTCCTGTACTTTCAGAAACAGACGAAGCAAATGCTGCTAATAATTGGCAAGGCAGAACCGGATTTGTCCATAACACCATTCTTGAAGATATCGAAGATCTTTCAGGCTACGAAGTCTACACCTGCGGCCCACCACCGATGATCCACGCGGTGCTGGATTCCTTTGTAGAAAGGGGATTATCGGCAGAATATATCTACTCAGACT
>CAZCXC010000121.1:0-6198 GCA_964502505.1 uncultured Enterobacteriaceae bacterium | reverse complement strand
TCCTGTTTCTGTAAAGATTAATCCTGAACAGGTAACAATAGATCGCGTTACTCAATTACTTTATCATGTCTCAAATGATGACAAAATTTCGCTGTTAATAGGGTTATTAAAACACATGGATCCAAAGCGAACGATCGTTTTTGTAAATACAAAACGTACAGCAGAAAAAGTATGGACCTATTTAGAAGGTAATCAGTTTCATGCCTCAATACTTTCTGGTGATGTCCCGCAAAAAAAAACGGCAACGCTTATTTCAGGAATTTTCAGAAGGTAAATTACCAATCCTGGTCGCAACCGATCTGGCGGCACGAGGTTTGCATATCCCGGATGTCAGTCATGTGTTTAACTACGACTTACCACAAAGTGCAGAAGACTATGTACATCGCATAGGTCGAACAGCACGCGCAGGGGCTACAGGAGATGCAGTCAGTTTCGGTTGTGAAGAATATGTATATTCCTTGATGGAAATAGAAGATTTTATTGGTTATAAAATACCGGTTGAAAATGTAGGCGATGAATTGTTGGCAAAACCCGCGCCGCCAGTAAAGTTGGAAAAGAAAAAATATAAAGGCAATCCAAACAAAGCAGGCAAACCCAAACGTCGTTCCTTTTCAAGAAGAAACTAGTAATTAATCAATATCACCCAGAAGTCGTTGTTGTAGCCAGTGGCTAATGTCATTAATTTCCTGTGGGCAAACAGCATGTTGCATAGGATATTCGTGCCATTCGATCGAATAGCCCGCCTGTTGCAGTAAATACCGAGAATTTTGGCCCTGAAAGACAGGAATGATGGGATCGAAGGTACCATGCATCATCATCAATGGTGTTTTTAAGTTTGCATTATTTGCCTCTGCTTGTAATTGATCTGGTAAGGGTAGATAAGTAGACAAGGCCAACAAGCCAGCGAGTTTTTGCGGATAACGTAATCCTGTAAACAAAGTCATAGCGCCGCCTTGAGAAAATCCCGCGATTAATATTTTATCAGCAGTGATACCTGCATTAATTTCTGCATCGATATAACTACTGAGGATATCACTTGATTCTCTTATGGAATCTTCATCTTCCTGTAGGCTCAGATCAGGTATACGGATGTCATACCATGCCCGCATGACCATACCGCCATTAATGGCTATCGGTCGCTTGGGTGCATGTGGAAAGATAAACCGGATCCCGAGATCGTTGGGTAATTTGAGTTCCGGCACAATGGGTTCAAAGTCATGGCCATCGGCCCCCAGGCCATGTAACCAGATGACACTAGCTTTATGCGTTGAGTGGGGTTCGATGACCACCGCATCTTGTTTAAAATTCAATAGCTGCTTTCCTTGTTTTGATTAATTCGGTCGTTGACCATAAATACAAACAAGATTACTGTCTAAGATCAATTTTTGGCGGGTCATAATTTGTTATGCTCAATCATCGTTCAATTATACCGGAGATGCAGATGTTTCCCTTCCACACGAACAAAACCTGTTACTTACTGATTTTCCTATCTGCCCTGAGTCTGGTTTCTGCATGTGGGCAAAAGGGTGATTTATATCTTCCGGATGAGAAACAGTCCTCTTCGACTTTTTTTAGTCCCATCGCCTGATTTGAAATGCAAGCATTTGCCTATTCAAACGGCGCTCTACATGCCGAGGGTATCGCATTGGCGGAGATTGCTGATCGTTTTGGTACGCCTTGTTATGTTTATTCACGTGCCGCCATTGAACAGCAATGGCAACATTATGATCAGGCCCTGGCACATCATAAACACCTGATTTGCTATGCTGTAAAAGCCAATTCCAATCTGGCCGTGCTCAATCTTTTAACGAGGTTAGGTTCCGGTTTTGACATTGTCTCCGTAGGTGAACTCGAACGTGTATTACGTGCGGGGGGAAACGCCAGCCAAATTGTTTTTTCCGGCGTCGGTAAGAAAGCCAATGAAATGCAACGTGCGCTTGAGGCGGGTATTAAGTGTTTTAATGTTGAATCCCGGGCCGAGTTAGAACAATTAAACCAAGTCGCTTCAGATTTAAATATGAAAGCACCGGTATCGCTGCGTGTCAATCCAGATGTTGATGCTGAAACACATCCTTATATTGCAACCGGGTTAAGAGAAAACAAATTTGGTATTGTCTTTGAAGAAGCTGTAGAAATATATACTGCTGCTGCAAAAATGGGCAACATTGAAATTGTTGGTATCGATTGCCATATCGGATCGCAAATTACAGATGTTATTCCCTTTATTGATGCACTAAAAAAAATAATGGAGTTGATTAATGTACTCAGTGATCAGGGGATCACTTTACAACATGTCGATATAGGTGGTGGGCTCGGGATCTGTTACCAGGATGAATCGCCACCGACGATTGAGGAATATGCTGAAAAGGTTTTGGAAATATTTTCAGATACTACATATGAAATAATTCTGGAGCCTGGCCGGAGTATCCTGGGTAATGCTGGCGCTTTACTTACACGTGTGGAATATCTTAAGTCAAACACAGATAAAAACTTCGCCATCGTTGATGGCGCCATGAACGATTTGCTGCGACCTGCGTTGTACAGTGCTTGGCATGATATTTTGCCATTGGCAGAACAAAAAGCAGATCTGGGTGAAATGTATGACATCGTCGGACCTGTATGCGAGACAGGTGATTTTCTCGGCAAGGACAGGCAATTACAATTGCAAGAAGGCGATCTGCTTGCAATAAGTTCTGCCGGTGCCTATGGATTCACAATGAGCTCAACTTATAACTCACGGCCAAGGGCATGTGAAGTGATGGTAGATGGAAATGAGGTATTTGAAATTCGTCGTCGTGAGACGATCGACGAACTCATGAAGGGTGAATCAATTTTGCCAGATTGATATTTTTAATATCAATTACCGTTTATCTGAGAATAAATAACAGGATTCAATATTTGGATTTTTTCACATTTTTGTTTCGCCATTATGGCGAAAACGATGTTAAATAAAACTTATATTTAACCGTTAACCTCCGATGTAAAAAAGTAGAAGCCAATTGGAACGTATTCCTGAACCTGAACTAATGAATGAGCCTGAACAAGCCCGTGCTTATGCCGAGGCTGATTTCAGTGAGCCACATAATATGTTCGTTGAGAAGTTTGCTGAATGTTTCCCAGATTTTGATATTAGAGATTATGTTTTGGATTTGGGTTGTGGTCCTGCTGATATTTCAATCCGTTTTGCCAAGGCCTACCCTGATTGCAAAATCCATGGCGTTGATGGCGCCCAACAAATGTTATTGCAGGGAGATAAGGCAATCAAAAAGGCAGGGCTTTCAGAACGTATAAAATTGATCGAAGGATTACTTCCGGAGATCAATCTGCCTGAGTCATCGTATGCAACAATTATCAGTAATAGTCTTTTGCATCATTTGCATCAGCCTGAAGATTTGTGGACTTGTATTAAACAGTTTGGTGGAGCGGGCACTAAAGTATTCGTGATGGATTTGTTTCGGCCTGATTCAAGGGAAATTGCCTCAGAGTTGGTCAAAACTTATTCAGGGGATGAGTCAGCGTTATTACAACAGGATTTTTTTAATTCTTTATGTGCTGCATTCCGTCTAGAAGAGGTTGAGGAACAGTTACAAGCAACTGGATTATCACAGCTTCAAATCGAGGTGATTTCAGACCGGCATATGCTTGCTTTTGGTGGGTTTTGATAGTGCACCAACAATAGGCATGCTGTTTTTATACGCACAATAATAGTGCATAAATTATGACATGGGATACTATAACTCCTTAAGATCTAAAACTATTTGCATGTTATTTTTGTGGCATGTTTAATGCACACCATCGGACAATAATAATATTTTGGGAACTTGCCATGATTACGCTGGATGTGTGATTGGGTAGTGATCATTTCATAAATTACATTTCACGGAATACTGATTTAGCTACATAGACGAGGAGATAAATGATGTCTAAAGATAATGTTAATAAGCTCATCAAAGAGCACGAGGCGCAATTTGTTGATTTGCGTTTCACTGATACCCGCGGTAAGGAACAGCATGTCACTGTCCCTGCCTCTGTGGTCGATGATGATTTTTTTGAAAACGGTAAGATGTTTGATGGTTCATCAATTGCTGGCTGGAAGGGGATCAATGATTCAGACATGGTGCTGATGCTTGATACTGAAACAGCTGTGTTGGATCCATTTTATGATGATGCTACCGTCAATATCCGCTGCGATGTTCTGGAACCCACTACCATGCAGGGCTATGATCGAGATCCACGCTCCCTTGCTAAACGTGCAGAGGACTATCTCAAATCAACAGGGATTGCTGATTCTGCCTATTTTGGTCCAGAACCGGAGTTTTTTATCTTTGATGAAGTGCGCTGGGGAGATGATCTAAATAGTGCTTTTTACGAAGTCGATTCGGAAGAGGGTAGCTGGAATTCGGACAGTATGCTTGAAGATGGCAATATTGGGCATCGCCCGGGTGTAAAGGGCGGTTATTTTCCGGTGCCTCCTGTTGATTCTATGCAAAATATTCGGTCAGCTATTTGTACAACTTTGGAAGAGATGGGCGTCATAGTAGAGGTACATCACCACGAAGTAGGAACCGCAGGCCAGGCCGAAATCGGCACCAAGTTCAATACCTTAGTACGTAAGGCTGATGAACTGCAAATTCTCAAATACTGTGTGATGAATGTCGCCCATGCCTATGGCAAGACAGGCACCTTCATGCCTAAGCCGCTGGTCGGTGATAATGGCAATGGTATGCATGTACACACGTCGTTAGGTAAGGACGGTGAAAATCTGTTTGCCGGTGATAAATATGGGGGTTTGTCGGAACTGGCCCTGCATTATATCGGCGGTATATTCAAACATGCACGCGCCTTTAATGCTTTTGCTAACTCAACAACCAATAGCTACAAACGCCTGGTGAAGGGTTTTGAAGCCCCGACATTGCTGGCCTATTCAGCCCGAAACCGCTCTGCCGGTTGCCGTGTTCCCTGGGTGTCCAGTCCCAAGGAACGCCGTGTTGAAGTTCGCTTCCCGGATTCTTGTGGCAATCCTTACTTTACCTTTGCCGCCATGATGATGGCCGGTCTTGACGGAATACAGAATAAGATCGATCCAGGCGAACCACTGGAAAAAGATATGTATGACCTGACCTATGAAGAAGAAAAGGATATCCCGACAGTCTGCTTCTCTCTGGAACAGGCAATGGAAGCACTGGATAATGATCGTGGCTTTTTAACGGCTGGTGGTGTTTTTTCAGACGACATGATAGATGGTTACCTTGAGCTTAAAACGGAAGAAGCCACGCGTCTGCGTATGACCACCCATCCGGTTGAATTTGATATGTATTACAGTCTGTAATAGCAATTTTTTGCCGTAAACAAAGCCCCCACTAGGGGGCTTTTTTATTGAACTCTACACTATTTATGGCAATCAAAGATTGTGTGTTAAATTTAAATAGGTTATGCTGAAACCATGCGTATCTCATTGTTAATTATAAGTTTATTTTTTACCTGTTCGGCACAAGCTGATGTCTATAAAAGTGTCGATGAAGAAGGTAATGTTATTTTCACTGATAAGCCTAGCCCTGATGCAGAAAAAATAATAATCAAAGAAGTGCAAACAATTGAGGCACCAAAAGTACAACCAAATAAAGAAGCATTACCAGCAGCAGCAGAAGAAGAAAAATTAGTAGGGTACTCCAAGGTTGAAATTATCAGTCCTGAAGATGACACAGGAATACGTGCCAATGATGGGAACATAACGATTACTACTGTAGTTGAGCCTGCTTTAAATCAAGAAGCAGGGGACGCTTTAGCGTTTTATATGGATAATAAACTTGTATCGACGGGCTCTGGTACACAACTTAGTATCAAAAATGTGGACAGAGGCACACACAGTTTAAGTGTGGCGGTGGTCGATAAGGATGGTAAAGAGCTAATACGCTCCGCCTCTATTTCATTCTCTGTGCTTCGGAAATAAGTTCAGCAAACAAAGCCCGCACCAGCTACTGGGCCTTAAATTAACTAGCCAAACAATATCTATTCAATCTTAGAGATTTGCCTTATCTCTCGATGGACTATAGTTGGAACACCTGTATTTGGTCTGTTTCTTGCTCCATATCCAGTAGGTAGTTATTCGTTTCGCCATCTAAGCGTATAACTTATTGTTTTAATAGATAAAATCAGTTAATGGGTATACATTTCTAACAATAATTTATTTTTTATGCA
>CAZCXC010000120.1:0-2270 GCA_964502505.1 uncultured Enterobacteriaceae bacterium | reverse complement strand
CACACTCCCAACACTGAACTCTAACAGAAAAAACCTGCAAACTGTATATCTATATATAATATTAATCAACTTTACTAATTAACTCTAAACCATTGTATTTTAAATGAATTATTCTGCGTCAGAATTTATCTGAAATCACCTAGCCCGAGTTGTTACGGGTAGCGTTCGCAAAGGCAAGTTGCCAGTTAAGCTGCACCGTTCCATCCTCCTGTTCCTCAATACCTACATAATCATCAAGTCCGGCTAGAACGATAGCTTCACTGACATCTTTTAAGCCAAACAGAGAATGGCAGAAGCGGGCCATTTGAGATTTATTTTCAAAACACCATGGCACATCGCATAACTGCTCTGAAATTTCTGAAAACCCATTGTTTTCAAGTAATTCTGTTAAATCTCCCAATTTAAAAAAACAACCCTTGTGTCCCCCCGGGCAATATTTATCAACAAACTCATTAAGAAAAATACCAGTAGCAGTACCTTCTGCAACATCGGCAACTGCGATTCGACCTTCAGCAGATAACACCCGTGCCCACTCTGCAAAAATCTCATCTCTATTAAGACAATGATGCAGTCCTGCCAGGCTTAACAAGACTGAAAAATGACCATCCGGAACTGAAATTTTATGGGCAGCACTATTAATGACATTAAACTCTGGAGCAATTGCCCGTGAGAAATTTGCTGATGGTTCCACACATACCACCATCACCTGATTATCGAAATTTCTGGCAATGCCCTCTGCCACAAAACCACCTCCTGCAGGCACATCACAGACAATGTCGCCGGCATGTAAATCAACCAGTTCAAATAATTTATTACGTTCCTGTTCCCTCGCAAAAGGGCACATTGCCATGGCTGCATTGTAATGATGACCACGAATTTCAAATATTTCCTGATAGCTCTTGGGACTCAACTGGCGACATCCTCTGAAAAGATTACAATAATCGAGACCTTATGCTATTTTGACCATCGGTTAAACACAACGTAAAATCTCATAAGCTGATTTTCATTATTATTCAGTAACTTTCGATAAAAATGACAATCTAAGTAATAGATATCAATGCAAAACCAGAACCAGCAAAATAGACTCGTAGATACATTTGGCCGTACGGTGAATTACGTTCGGATATCAGTGACCGATCGTTGTGATTTTCGCTGTGTCTACTGTATGTCCGAAGACATGAAGTTTGTGCCGCGTGCCCAACTTTTGACCCTGGAAGAACTAGCGACGATCGCTCGTGCCTTCACTGAACTGGGTGTTGGAAAAATCAGAATCACAGGTGGCGAACCCCTCATTCGTCGAAATATTATTAAACTGTTCCAGGATATCGGTCAACTCCCTGGATTAAACGAACTGGTCACAACAACAAATGGTTCGCAATTGCCAAAATTGGCACCGGAATTAAAAGCAACTGGCGTCAAACGCATCAATATCAGTCTTGATTCTCTCAACTCAGATAAATTTCGACAAATTACACGCGTCGGTGATCTTGATAAAGTACTGGCAGGTATTAATGCCGCTCTTGCAGCTGGTTTCGAACGCATTAAACTCAATGCGGTTATCTTGAAAAATCGCAATCATGATGAAGTAACAGACCTGGTACAGTTTGCTTGTGATCATGGCATCGATATCAGTTTTATCGAGGAAATGCCGCTGGGAGTTATTGCTGATCATGATCGGGCAGAAGCCTATTATTCAAGTGATGAAATACGTAATGATTTGGAACAACATTTCAAATTAATCCCAACGACAGAATCAACCGGTGGGCCATCAAAATATTATAAAATTATTGATACCAATACCCGCGTTGGTTTTATTTCACCTCATAGCCATAATTTCTGTGATAAATGTAACCGAGTAAGATTAACGTGTGAAGGACGTTTATTATTATGTCTAGGTCAGGAACATTCTGTTGATCTACGTCGCGTTATTCGTGCCAACCCGGGGGATCTGGAAGTACTCAAACAGGCAATCAGGGACTCAATGGCAATTAAACCCAAAGGACATGATTTCAATCTGGAGGCAAAACCGATCATCCTGCGGCATATGAATGTCACAGGAGGTTAACGTGTCTACATCCTACCGCCCGGAATTAACTGATGCCGGGGTTAATCCTACCCAAGCAGTCAGCGTGGTTGATGAATATCAAAATATTCGGGAAATGCATATTGCCGATGAACGACCTCTGACTATTTATGTCGATCGTTTCGAGATCGTGACATTGATGACGTTGGGAACACAACCTGAATTACTCACATTGGGTTATTTAAAG
>CAZCXC010000119.1:0-7086 GCA_964502505.1 uncultured Enterobacteriaceae bacterium | reverse complement strand
AAACCTAAAAATGTTTCTGAAGTGTTAAAAGTAGGAGATGTCATACGGATTAAGGAGAATGATGAAGGACAATGGCAACTCTCGCAAATCCCTGAAGTTGAAGGCGCTCTGGTTTCACTAAACCCAATGAATGGGGCGATACTTGCCCTTGTTGGTGGTTATAACTTCTATCGCAACAAATTTAATCGTGTAACCCAGGCTTTCCGTCAACCCGGTTCGGGTTTTAAACCGTTTATTTATTCTGCCGCATTAGAAGCTGGGTTTACAGCAGCCACCCTGATTAATGATGCCCCAGTGGTATTTGATGACCCAGGTGCAGGTGATGTTTGGCGCCCTGAGAATTACAGCCACAAAAGTTATGGGCCAACTCGTCTTCGTGAAGCACTAACGCATTCCAGGAATCTTGTCTCCATCCGTTTGTTACATACAATTGGGGTTACTAATGCATTACAACATATTGCCCGTTTTGGATTTGACACCAGTAAGTTACCTAAAAATCTTTCTCTAGCGCTCGGTAGTGGTGAAATTAGTCCCTGGGAACAAATTCGTGGTTACAGTGTTTTTGCCAACGGTGGGTATTTAATTGATCCCTATTTTATCGAAAAAATTGAAAACTATGTTGATGAAATAATTATGCAGGCCAATCCTTTAAACGTTTGCCCTGATTGTATAAATAACAATTCTATTATTAATAATCCTGTTTATGGCCCACCTGATGAAGAACCTGGCATTGATGTAACTAATGAAAACTCTCATATTGCACCACTAGTCGTAGATAAAAGAAATATCTGGATAATGAATACTATAACAAGGGATGTAATAAAACATGGTACTGGTCGGCGTGCTCTATCGCTTAAAAGAAATGACCTGTCTGGAAAGACAGGCACAACGAATGATCAATATGATGCTTGGTTCTCAGGGTTCAATGCACAAATAGCGACTGTGACCTGGGTCGGATTTGATGAATATAGACCATTGGGCAGTCGCGAAACGGGAGCACGTGCTGCACTGCCAATGTGGATAGAATACATGAGTACAGCACTGGAATATATGCCGGAAAGTATAATAGAACAACCAGAAGGTCTAGTGTATGCGCGCATTGATCCTGATACAGGTAAGCTGGCACCTCCTGGAACCCCGGAAGCAATCTTTGAAGTATTTACCCAGGAAACTGCGCCTGAAGAAATAGCGCCCAGTGTGCCTAAAGATTTTTATAATAGTGGAAGTAGTGACACGAGTATCCCGGAAATTTTTTGAACAATAATATTCATGCAATGCCATCTTCATCAAGTATCCTTCGTGTGGCAATACAAACCCCATTGCGCCGATGGTTTGATTACCTCCCACCAGATAACTGCAACATAAAGTTACTCATGCCTGGGCAACGTCTACGTGTCCCTTTTGGTAAAGGTAAAGAACGGTTAGGAATATTACTCGCTATCGTTAATGAAAGTGATATCCCGTCACATAGACTCAAAAAAATATCCGCAATAATTGATCATTCTCCACTGTTTCCACGGGAGCACCTCAAACTTTTAGAGTGGGCCAGTAACTATTACCAACATCCAATCGGAGATGTTGTACTTAGTACATTACCTACACTTCTTCGACAAGGTAATTTGGCAAAAATCGCGCATGAGCTGCAATGGCGTAGTAAAAACCATGATTTATCTCTACTCAGCAAGGCACCAAAGCAAAAAGCAATTCTTAAATTTCTCCATAAATATCCTGCCGGTGTATCACGCGATCTCCTTAACAGGAATTTTTTAAACTGGCAAACACCCTTAAAATATTTAATAGATAAGAACTATGTGGAATCTTTTGAAGTAATAAAACAAGAAGAATTCCAGCCAGCAGACAATCCTATAAAACCAAATAAATCACAAGCAAATGCCATAGATAAAATATTTAAACAATGGGGAAACCATCAAGCTTTTCTTCTTAATGGTGTGACAGGGAGCGGTAAGACAGAAATTTATTTACAGTGTATAGAACATGCGATTTACAAAGGCCAACAAATATTAGTCTTACTTCCGGAAATTGGACTCACACCGCAATTTGTCAAAAGAATAAAGGACAGATTCAATATAAATACAGTGGTAATACACTCTGCATTATCTGATCGAGAGCGACTGAATGCCTGGCTAAAGGCACGTGATGGGGTAGCAAAAATTATTTTGGGTACAAGATCAGCAATTTGGGTCCCTTTAAATAATCCAGGGATAATAATTGTTGATGAAGAACATGATTTGTCGTTTAAACAGCAAGATGGTTTCCGCTATTCAGCACGTGATATGGCATTAATACGAGGCCAGCATGAAAATATCCCGGTGATACTAGGCTCTGCAACCCCATCAATGGAATCCCTTCGTAATGTGGCCATTAAACGGTATGTGGAATTAAAACTGCCAGAAAGAGCGGGAAATGCCAGACTCCCTGCAATCCATATCCTGGATATTCGTGGAAATGAAATGTTGGGAGCATTTTCAAAGCAACTATTAGAAAAAATAACTTTCTGTTTAAACCATAAGCAACAGGTATTACTGTTTCATAATCGCCGCTGTTATGCGCCTGTTATGATGTGTCATGTGTGCGGCCATGTATTACAATGTCCACGTTGTGATATTCAACTAACTTATCATAAATATAAAAATAAATTGTGTTGCCATCAATGTGGACATGAAGAAATATTAAAAAACAGTTGCCCTGACTGTTCAAGTGACAAAATTATTGAAATTGGGCATGGAACAGAACGGTTAGTTGATACTCTTAAAATATATTTCCCACAAGCTTCTATCTTGCGTATTGATCGCGACACAACACGACGTAAAAACAGTATGAGCACAATGCTTAGTGCCATACTAAAAGGTAATGCCGATATACTGGTTGGGACACAGATGTTGGCAAAAGGTCATCATTTTCCAAATGTCACTCTGGTTGGTATTGTTGATGCGGATAGAGGACTCTTTAGTGCAGACTACCGTGCAAGTGAACGTATGGCACAGATAATTACACAAGTTTGTGGTCGTGCGGGGCGAGCTGATCAACCTGGAACAGTTATAATCCAAACACATCATCCGGATCATCCATTGTTGACTACGCTTGTCACTGAAAACTATGATAAGTTTGCACAGTCTGTATTACTTGAGCGCAAACAGGCAGAATTACCTCCATTTAGTTTTCATGCTTTATTGCGAGCAGAAGCCAATGAGTCAAAAGTTGCCAACAAGTTCTTATGTGATGCTAAGACAACTATGCTTAATTTTAATCATCAGGAATTGAAACTATTTGGACCATTACCAGCACCTATAGAAAAACGTGCAGGCAGATTCCGCTTGCAATTACTAATTCAAGCAAATGAAAGAAACACACTAAGGCAACTACTAGGCCCCTGGATGCTTATGCTTGAAGAACTAAAAAGTTCGAAGAAAGTGCGCTGGTCGCTTGATGTTGATCCACAAGAAACAGTATAAAATTTGAACCAATTAAACTCCGTAACAATCTAACATTTCATCATGTTGAAACGCTTATTTATAAATACGAAACTTATTTTTTTAATAACATGGCTGATAGCCCCCTGCGCCTACGCGCTCGATATCAATATAACCTCTGAGTTGGAATCAGTTGAGGTTATGCATGAAGGAAAAATTATTACAATTACAAGGGATCAGAATATAAATAATACAGTCAATCCAAAGTATGCTAAAACATCACGTAAATGCCCTCCCTTTTGCATTCAACCCGCTAAGCTAGCTGATGGTGTTGAAACAATTGGTGAACTGGAAGTATTAGATTATTTAACACGTATGAGAAAAGGTGATAGTACAGTGCTTGTTATCGATTCGCGAACACCCGACTGGGTAAAACATGGAACAATACCGGGCTCCATAAATATTCCATGGAAAACCCTGAACCCTAATGCTGGGGCGGATCCTTTCACTGTAGCAGAATTACTGGAGGATAGATTTGGCGCAAGAACACAAGAAGGACTCTGGGATTTTACCAATGCAAAAACATTGGTCCTGTTTTGTAATGGCATGTGGTGCGGGCAATCACCATCTAACATTAAAACGTTATTGCGATTTGGTTATCCTGCTAACAAATTAAAATGGTACCGTGGAGGAATGCAAAATTGGGAAAATTTGGGCTTAACCATTGTTAAATAGAATAACTATATAAATAATCTAATATCCAATTATTATTCATAGGGTCCCTCTCTATAGAGTTGAAATTTAATTATCAGTCTGCCTTCTCCTCACTCATAGGTCGCGCTACAATGTGCAACTTTTTGGGGAAATATCATTGAAACAGCAACTACAAATTATAATATTTGACGCGATAGAGCGATTATCACAGGACGATATTACCCCCCAGACCGCAGATAAAATACAAATAGAAAAGACACGAGATAAACAACATGGTGACTTCTCTTCAAATATTGCAATGGTGTTAGCTAAAGCTATTGATAAAAATCCAAGAGAACTTGCCGATATAATTGCTCAAAATATTACCCGTTCCGATCTTATTGATCGTGTGGAGGTCGCCGGTCCTGGTTTTATAAACTTATTTCTGACACAAAAAGCATATCATTTCGTAATTAATGAAATTCTGACCAAGGAAGATAAATTTGGTTATTCTGATTATGGCCAAGCTGAATCTATCCTCATAGAGTTTGTTTCAGCAAATCCGACAGGACCACTACATATTGGACATGGAAGGGGGGCAGCCTACGGAGAAGCAGTAGCCAATTTGTTAAAGGCCATCGGCTACCATGTAGATAAAGAATATTATGTCAATGATGCTGGGCGTCAAATGGATATTCTTACTTTGAGTATCTGGTTGCGCTATTTAGAAATCCATAAAATAAAAATAGATTTCCCCGAACAGGCCTATAAAGGTGAATATGTAATACATATTGCGTCCGAACTCAAATCGGAAAAAGGAAACACGCTACTACGAGATGTTTCTGTATTTGAATCTAATTCTGAGGCCAATTTAGATAAACAACTTGATAACGCTATTAAATTTATAAAATCAGAATTAGATGAAAAGGAATATGAATACATTCAAACCTTTGGATTAAACAAAATACTGGAAGATATCCGCACTGATTTGGAAGAGTTTGGCATAACGTATGATAATTGGTTCTCGGAACGAACACTCTTAAACACAAATCAGATCAATGAATGTGTACAGCAACTACAATCTCATGGCTATATTTACGAGCAAGATGGTGCACAATGGTTTCGATCCAGTGAATTAGGCGATGAAAAAGATCGGGTTATCATTCGTGCTAATAGTCAGAGCACCTATTTTGCTTCTGATATTGCATACCATAAAAACAAGCTTGATCGAAATTACAACAAAATAATTGATATTTGGGGTGCTGATCATCACGGTTATATTGCGCGCGTGAAAGCGGCGCTTAAAGCAATGGATGAGGATCCTGAAAAACTTGAAATACTGCTCGTGCAATTTGCATCGTTATACAGAGGCAAAGAGAAAGTACAGATGTCAACACGCTCCGGGCAATTTGTTACTCTTAAAGAATTACGTGAAGAAATCGGAAATGATGCAGCAAGATTTTTTTACGTGATGCGAAAAAATGAACAACATCTGGATTTTGATCTTGAGCTCGCCAAGTCGGAATCAAATGACAATCCTGTCTATTATATACAATATGCACATGCAAGAATCTGTAGTGTATTAAAACAATTAAATGAAAAAGGATTTAGTTACACAGCGAAAAAAACCACAGGTGACCTTGCGTTACTAAAAGAACAACATGAATTAGACTTACTCACACGTCTCGCACAATATCCTGAGATAGTTTATTCTGCTGCAACAAACTACGCGCCACACCAAATTAGTTATTATTTACGAGATTTAGCAAATGAGTTTCACACCTACTATAATGCCTGCCAATTTCTAGTAGATGATGAATCACTACGTAATGCAAGAGTAACCCTCATTTGTAGTGTACGCCAAGTCATACACAATGGCCTTTCTTTACTAGGTGTGTCTGCACCGGAAACGATGTAATGCCAAAAGATTATAAAAATATAAGTAAGAACAGCCAGAGAAAATCAATAAATCTGCATGCAAAAAAACTGCATGGGATACTACCATTTCTTACAGGTTTAACAATTGGATTATTTGTCGCTTTTATCGTTTATTTAAATGAACATTTAAATACAATAAATGCAGAATCGCCAGAAATTACTTTTGAAAATTCTAATATCAAACTAACCACTACTTCTCAGGAAGATGAAAAAAGAAAAGATATTACGGAACCACAATTTGACTTTTATACGATTTTGCCAAAGATGGAAGTAAGTGTCTCTGAATGGGTGGCTGATGAAGATATAGCACCAGATCCCGTCCCTGAAGATAAGGGTATTTATGTACTGCAGGTGGGGTCTTTCAAAGAATTTTCTGCTGCTGATCAAGTAAAAGCAAAACTTGCATTAATGGGCATCAACGCTGATATTCAACGGGTTGTTATTAACGGTCGAGATGTCAGACACCGTGTTCGCATTGGGCCATATAAAGATATTCAGGAATTACAATTGGCAAGAGATCAACTAATGGAAAATAAACTTGATTTTATGCTATTAAAGCTTGATGTTGATAATATTTAAGGAAACTCTGATAAATTCGGAGTTTCCACGGTACAGGGATGAACAAATTCTGAAATCGCAGGCGTTTAAGCGTCGCTAACATTATTTTAAAAAGAAAAAATAATGGTATTACAAAAAGTTAAATCAGGGTATTAAGAAATAAAGTTAAGGTGGTAACAGGCCTGTAACGATATTGATGACATGTGCTGGTTGGACTGGTTTTGTGATCCACGCGTCGGTGGATACAGCATTACCTTGTTCGAGCTTAGATTGTTCAGATTCGGTTGTCAGCATACATATAGGCGTTGAACTATATTCCTCCAGCTTTTTAATCTCCTGAATGAATGAAAGGCCATCCAGATTCGGCATATTGAGGTCGGTGATAATCAACTCAATCCGTTCCTCTCCAGCAGATAAGATGTCAAGCCCCTCCTGACCATCACAAGCTTGTAATACGTTATATCCT
>CAZCXC010000118.1:0-3849 GCA_964502505.1 uncultured Enterobacteriaceae bacterium | reverse complement strand
CAAGTGCCAGCGTCGCAGTATCAGACATCAAGTGAATCATTTGATTCCCGGGGTGATACATCATCAATAGATGGTGATGAAGGTGGATGGCCGACGGAAATGGAGTATTCCATGGGTGCCAAAATTATCAATACTGCCGCTCTTATTGTTCTTGCTCCTCCTTTATTTGCTCTCGCACTTATAGCGGGGGGGGTGCATTAATTGGGTGTGTTGTGGGACCTTCCATTACTGATCTATATAAATATAAAACTCGGAGAAAATTATGCAGTGGATTCTTTTGTTAGTTACATTTCTTTTCATCGGATTTGGGCTGGATGTACGTAAAAAAGTTGGCATGACACCATTTGTCAGTCAGATCTATATCACCATAATGAAGTTGTCCAGCGCGGTATTGTTGATTCTTTATATTCGCAGTGTGTTTGCGATCGAACAGTCTGGCTGGGTCGAATACCTAGCGTTATGTTCTACTACTCTAGGTGCCGTTTTGGTGATGACGGCAAAACTTGGATTACGTGAGAGTTTTACCTGGACCGGCCATTTTCTACAAGATGCACGACTAGTCACCGATGGCATTTATCGATATCTGCGAAACCCTCTGTATACAGGTGTATTTATTTTCGAAGTCGGAGCAGTGCTCAATTATATATTTAATAGCGTATTAAAATCGGATGCACCCTGGTTATTTGCCACCGTAGGTGGTATTCCCTTGTTGTACGCCATTTCATTTAATCTGATTATGGCGTTTAAAGAAAGCCAAAATCTGGAGCGGCAATTTGGCGAAGAGTATCGGCAATATAAACGACAATCTGGGAATTTTCTGCCAAGGTTTTCTTTGAACAAAGGGGTATTGAAAAATGCCTCTTGAAAAGCGAAAGATTAAGCTCAGTTTCAATGAAGCCATAGATCGTCAGTGGTTGAAAAACAAGCCTTTCGAAAATCACTGGTTAAATGCTTATGTGATTCTGATTCCCGATGGTGAACGTTTTATTATCCGTAGTTGCCGCAAATTTTGTGATCGGCTGTCTTTATCCTTACAAGAGGATATTCGCGGATTATATTTTCAGGAAGGACAGCATTCCATTCAACATCAGCATGCCCTGCAGGTCTATCGGAATCAAGGATATCGTATTGATAGCTTTCGTAATCTGAGTAGTACGTTTTGTTATAAAATTTTTGAGCCACTTTTTCCTAGTATTTTAGCGCTATCCACTGCGTCAGCAATTGAGAACATCAATGCTTGTATAGCCGAGCATTATCTATCGGAAATACCGTTTCTTGATGAGGCCAATCCGCAGATGTCAAGGATGTTTGCTTGGCATTTTGCGGAAGAAATAGAACATAAATCGGTGGTGTTTGACGCCCTGACAGAAATCAGTGTTAATCGCCTATTACGTCTGATTGGATTGATAATGTCGCTTATCAATTTTACCGGTCAGCTTTATCTGGCTGCATTTTTTCTGGCTTGGCAGGACCGATCGGTACTTCAAATCGCATTTTGGCGTGATTTTATTTCGTTCAATTTTAAGCGTGGTTTTGTCGGTGAATTGCTTCGATCTAGCCTGTTGTATATGCGTAAGGGCTTTCATCCGAACAAAATTCTAAATGATCACCTGGTTTCCCGTGGAATGGAAACCTTTAACAATCTGTAAGGAAGAATAATCATGTTGCATACCAAAACGAATCAAGCAAAGATTCGAAATTTTCCTGAAGTAGAGCTATTTTCAAAAAAGGCTGGGAAATACAAGAGATGCTTCGCGCATTATTTTGATGAGGTCACAGCTCAAGAAGGAAGTTGTATCTCGATTGGCGGGGAACGGAAGTTGAACTTCTGCACCTATAGTTACCTGGGCTTGCTTGATCATCCAGAGGTGAAAAAAGGTGCGTTAAGAGCAATGTTAAAATACGGGTGTGGGACTCATGGTGTACGACTGTTAGGTGGCAATCTTAGTTTGTACAATGAGCTAGAAAAGCGATTGGCGCGCTTTTCAAAACGTCAAGATGCGATGTTGTTTAGCTCTGGCTATCTCGCCAATCAAACTGTCATTCGCGCATTGGTGCGACCAGGCGACGTGATATATTGTGAGCAAAGAAATCATGCCAGTATTATCGATGGATGCCAGCAAGCCAATGCGCAAGTGATTCAATTCAGACACGAGCAGTGGCAACAGTTGGACCGAATGCTAAGTCAACAACCTGCGGAACAACGTAAAATTATCGTGGCCGATGCAGTTTTTAGTATGGACGGAGATATTTTGGATTTGCCCGCATATTTAGCGCTACGCGATCGTTATCCGAATACTTTTCTAATGATCGATGAAGCTCATAGTATAGGTGTGCTTGGGAAAAGGGGCCTCGGAATCGAGGAGCATTTTGCCGTAACACCCGACGAGGGGATAGATATAAAAATGGGTACACTGAGTAAAGCGATTCCCGGTAATGGTGGATTCATTGCTGCCGATCATAATCTCATCAATTATTTGCGGTTTCATACGCGAGGCTATATTTTTACTTCAACCTTATCTCCACCTACAGCTGGGGCGGCCATTGCCAGTTTGGATGTTCTTGAATCAGAAGGCCAACAACGTATCCAGAAGTTTTGGTCAAATGTAAAATATCTCAGGAAAAGTCTGGCAGATTACAAGATCAAAATAACGCCCTCACTTTCTCCGATTACAGGTGTATTGATCGGCAACCAGTTCAAGGCATTTGAAGTTTCCAAATATTGCTTTGATAAAGGTCTGTATATTTTACCGGTTGCCTACCCGGCCGTACCAAGAGGCTCGGAGCGTATTCGACTCACTGTCAACTGTGACCATACATTTGATGAGATTGATCAAGGAGTGGCGATATTAGCTGAGGCGTGTGTGCAGTCAAAGCATATAGGACAACCTGACTGAAGCAAGACAATGTAAGGCGTGAGCCAATGTATTTAGTCTAAAAGGAACGAAGTATAAATCACAGGGTATTACAGAAGATGAAAATAAATACAAGCTTAATCGCAGCTACAAGGTAATGGTCTTGGATAAACCAGGCATGTTAGAGAAAACTGTATTAGCCTCATACATATCAATAGCCATGGGGATTGATGTTATTGGTGCTTTTTTCTTTGCAATAGCGCATGGACCACCTTAATGATAATTTCACAATCTTCAAATTGTTTATTATGGAAATTCTGGGATACATGTCACTTCGCAATGGAATAATATACGGACCTACTGGGTCCGCTTAATACAGATGTTATGCGTAATAAAAATCATGAATAGTATAAATATAATTCAACCATACAAATATCTATCTATGTGGGTATTTGATGACGAAAAAGTAGATTTAATTCAAGAACCGTTTGTGTCAGGTGCTGACGAAATCATTGATATAATGGTCAAAGATATTCCAGACGCCGATAATGGATTCATCCTTATGTTCTCTGCAACTTCATTTCCAGGACATCAAGCAGTATTCGTATGGAGGAGAGAAGATCAAGGAGGTAATTGGTACTATTTAAAGGAATTAGATAAAGAGGGTTGGTTATGTCCCGCACTTTTTAAATATTTTGATAAAGCACCAGAGAATATATATGCTCAATTCAAACCAAAAAGCGCATAACAAGACTATCAACTACGTGCGCTATGCGCGCCGGACGCCAAAAAGCGGCGCCGTTTATTTTTGACGTTATATTTGAACGTCCGCTTTCAGTATAAAGCGGACATACACAACATCAATTCAATGCCCCTAGCCGAATGTCCGCTTTCGCTGGAGAGCAGACGTTAAAGTAAATTACTTTCCGAACTATTGAATTTATGTAGTGAATGTCTGCTTTATACTGAAAGCGGACGTTCAAATATAACGTAA
>CAZCXC010000117.1:0-4205 GCA_964502505.1 uncultured Enterobacteriaceae bacterium | reverse complement strand
ATTCAGAAAGGTGAATATGTTGCATTAGTCGGTGTGAATGGTGCAGGTAAGACAACACTGGTTAAATGCATGCTGGATTTTTGTGCACTTACCTCTGGGACCATAAGCATTTTTGGTCTTTCACATACAAATGTAATGGCGAGAAAAAGGATGGTGTATTTGCCTGAAAAATTTTTACCACCTTACTACCTGACAGGTAAAAATTTTTTGGACTACATGGCCAATCTGCATGGTAAAGAATATGATGAATCCAGAGCTGAAGAATTGCTGGAAATTCTTGATCTTGAAAAATCTGCATTGTCTAAATCTGTACGACAATACTCAAAAGGTATGGCCCAAAAATTGGGTTTAATCGCCTGTTTATTAAGTGATAAAGAGCTTTTCCTGTTTGATGAACCAATGAGTGGTTTAGACCCTAAAGCAAGGGCCTATTTGAAGCAGTATTTGCTCAAATTGAAGAAAGAAGGTAAGACACTATTCTTTAGTACACACCTGCTGGTAGACGTTGAGACCTTGTGTGATCGTGTTGCCATTTTACACGCAGGTAACATCCATTTTATTGGTACACCTGATGAATGTTGTCAGCAGTACCAGTGCGATGACCTGGAACAGGCTTATCTTGCTTGTGTCGCTGGATGAGTTAAGGGCGCCCTAGAAAATTTAAATAGATTTTGCTGACCATCTGATCAGCTTTCCAATCGTTAATCCTTGTACCAGGATCGAAAAAACAACCACACAATAAGTAACCGACAATATAATTTCACGTTCAGGACTGGCAGGAATAGATAAGGCAAGCGCAACGGAAATGCCGCCACGTAAACCGCCCCAGGTTAAAATTTTAATCACATGTGGACTAAATTCTTGACGGTATCGCAACAAAGTTACCGGCAGTCCAACACTGATAAAGCGTCCCAGCAATACAATTAAAATAGTCAGCATGCCAATTCCCAGAATATTAAAACTAAAGTTTAGAATTAAAACTTCAAGTCCAATCAATACAAACAAGATGGCATTGAGTATTTCGTCTATTAATTCCCAAAAGGTATCCAGGTGTTCTTGAGTTACACTGCTCATTGCCAGTAATCTGCCATGATTTCCAATCATTAGCCCTGCTACAACAACTGCTATCGGGCCGGAGATATGTAAGGCAATTGCAGATGCATACCCACCGGTAACGAGTGCAAGAGTTAACAGAATTTCAACTTGATAATTATCAACTTGTTTCATCATCCAGTAAGTAATGAAACCCAAAACCAATCCATAAATTACACCACCTATAACCTCTTCCAAAAACAGGGTGATTACAGATCCAGCAGTAACATCATTCCCGCCAATGGCAATACTTGCAACCAGTATGAATACTACGACACCTACGCCATCGTTAAATAGAGATTCACCCGTAATCTTTGTTTCGAGTGATTTTGGTGCGCCTACTGTACGTAATATGGCAAGTACGGCAATAGGATCGGTTGGTGAGATTAAAGCGCCAAATAACAGGCAATAAATATATGCTAAATTTATATCAACCCAGATAAGTAATAACCAAAATAATGTACCAATTATAAAAGTAGAGAAAACAACTCCAACTGTTGCTAGTGAACTAATCAGCCATTTTTGTTTGGCAAGATCGTCAAGATTAATGTGTAGGGCGCCAGCAAACAGAAGAAAACTTAACATGCCTTGCATTAATGTTTGATTAAAATCAATCTCGCTGATTATTAACTGTGCCTGAGTAGTAAAATCCAGCCCTACAATCTTAAGTAATATCAAGGCAACAGACATGACAAGACCAATCAACATTACACCTATGGTTGTGGGTAATTTTAGATAGCAGTAATTAATGTAGCTAAATAATGCAGTTAGCGTTATCAAAACAGCAATAATATCAAATAGACTCATAATATTTTTTTATTAATATTCTAACTACATATATTACATGTTTAATGAATGCTATAATTTTCAGGTTATTTCACGAGTAGTAAATTAAAAATTTTATGATATTACGTTCGCTGTTATTTTTATCCCTGTTGTTTAGTCCTGTCTCCCAGGCCAGAATGTATCAATGGGTGGATCCTGACAGTGGTACGACACAGTTATCAGGGAAACCCCCCACCTGGTATAGAAGCGCAGATGGCGGACCCCGTACTTTCGTTATTGAAAAAGGACAAATAATAGATGATACAGCAATAAAGATTTCAGACGAACTGCGGGATTTACTACGCCAACGTGCTTTTCTAAAAATAGAAGAAGATAGAATGGCAGCCGCTCAAAAAGTGCAGGAAGCCGAAGAACTTAAAGCTGCTCTGGCTATTGGGTCAGATGAAAAAACGGCTGTGGAACAACAGATTAACGCAATAGAAGAAGTTATTGATGAAGCTGATGAAGTTTCTACAGAAGCAGATGGAACTACTGAGAGTAAAAATTATGATGATGAATTAACTGCAGAAGAAATGCGTGCAAAAATAAAAGATTGGGAAAGTAAGCGTACTGATGAAGCTAAAAAGTTACTTGACCCGGATACTTAGAATTTCAAATACTGTTGAATAAATTAAATTAACCAGAAAATAAATCCTTTAGCGAATCAAAAACAGTCTTTCCACTACTTTCCATACTGAGTTTCTGTATTTGTAAAAGAGTTTCATTAGTTGGATCAATTTTCAGACCAATATTGATATAGGCCTCAGTTTTTTTAAATTCATTACCCACAAGTGACTGTTCAGCTAGGATGGCGTAGCGATCAGCAATATTAAGTAAACCTAGCCTAGCGGCTTTACTGCTTGGATCAATTTCTAATAATCGCGAGAAATAATAATGCGCATTATCTTTAGGCGGATAGGTCAATCTATATTCTTCCAGGCTTTGTTTTCCAAGCCAGAGTAAGGCATTTATAATTTCTGCTGAGACCTCAACCGTTCCAGCTGTATTTTCTATATTATTTGATGAAGATTCTACTACAAGATCAACAGAAGTCGGTTTGCTATCAGTCAGTGCCGTCTCTATTGTAACCTCATCAATTTTAACATCCTGTTTTTTAATTCTAATCTCCAGGTAATTCAAAGAACCAAAAAATATTGCTGAAATAATTAATAACACAATCAAAATACTAAAAGACTTATTCTGTTGTTTTTCTTTTTTTATTTTATTGTTGTCAATTGTTAAACCATAAGAAGAAGTTTCTGTACGTTTATTAATCTGGCTTTCAATATAACCGTTCATAATGGCTGCGTTCTCAAATCTATCTTTAGGATCCTTGGCCATCATTTTATCTAGAAGGGGCTGAAAATCTTTGTGTTCTGCCGCTAGTGTTGGTATTGGTGCCTGTTTGTGTTGAATAACAATGTCCAATACATTTTTGGCCTGATAAGGTTTTTTGCCTGTTAGCATTTCATAAAAAATGCAACCCAAGCTGTAGATATCAGTGCGTCCATCAATCTCTTCCCCTACTGCTTGTTCAGGGCTGATATAGTTCGGGCTGCCGATAAACATTCCCGTTGCTGTAAGGTCGCTATCAAGGTTAACTTGTTTGGCAATTCCAAAATCGGTGAGTAGTAATGTTTCGTCATCTCTGAACAGTATATTCGCGGGTTTGACATCCCTGTGTATGATTCCACTTTTATGTGCTACATCCAGCGCACTGCCTATAGTGTAGAGATAGTTCAACGCTTCCAGGGGTTCAAGTGGTGATTTCATCCTGGATTTGAGATCTCCACCTTCAACGTATTCCATAGATATATATAAAGCATCATCAGCGATGCCAATATCAAAAATAGTGATAATATTAGGATGGTTAAGAGTAGCTACGATACGTCCTTCAGCTAGGAAACGTTCAATTAAAGTTTCACTATGAATATGTGTGGTGATATTAAGAACTTTGAGTACAACTTCTCGTTCAAGAGATTCCTGTACAGCGAGATAGGCTGTAGCCATCCCGCCTTTACCGATTTCTCTGTGAATTTGGTATCCAGGAATTTCCATAAAAGGATTATAAATTAATTAGGATAAAAATTTGTTACGTAAGCGATTGTTTATAATTATTTTTTTAGGTTTTGTGATTGCCGGCTGCGCGTCTTTTGTAACTACATCAGGCAATGCGCCACCGGTATCTCCCATCCGTAGTGTCAAGGATATATCGGATGTAAAGAAATCGCTATTTATTGAATATCCTACCCCGGACAGATTTTCAATCTGCCATGGGCATACGTGTC
>CAZCXC010000116.1:0-1679 GCA_964502505.1 uncultured Enterobacteriaceae bacterium | reverse complement strand
CTTGTAACGGTTTTTCACTCAACGTTTAAATTCTCTATAAATTAATGTTGATACGTACCCATCAGCACGGTCTGTTCAATGATATGGTCTTCCATCGCCTGTTCGACCTCCGCCTTGCTGGGTTGACCAAGATCAGGCAGCAATGTATCCAGTGCATAGAGTTTATGGAAATAACGATGACGACCAATCGGCGGGCAGGGGCCACCGTAACCGGTACGTTTCCAGTCGTTCAGCCCTTGCAAGGTCTCTTCCGGTAACTCACTCTCATTGATCGCTTCTGCAAGCCCTGTTGCCGTTGCGGGGATGTTATATAGCACCCAATGTACCCAGGTCATTTTGGGTGCGGCGGGATCCGGTGCATCCGGATCGTCAACAATCAGGACAAGGCTTTTGGCATTAGCGGGAATGTCTGACCAGTTGAGTTCTGGCGAAATATCCTTGCCGTCACAGGTATAAACAGCAGGAATACTGCCATCATGACTAAACGCGGGTGAAGTAATCGTTATGCTCATCATTGCTCTCCTTTCAGCCTGCACGTGGTTAAATCCTCCGCAGGCAATCAATAGAAACAGTAATATTAAGGTGAATCGATGCGCGATCATTATTAGGAATAATAGAACAAAGTTGATTGATATTTAACTACTCAAATAACCCTTACCTTTAAGTTTGCTGCGTATTCCCTTTGCTACTCTTTCTCACCACACCGTATTTATTCACATAATGCTTCTTAAGCTGCTTGCTCACCTGCCCAGGTAAAGACTTATTCTGTAATCCCTTGCGGATACCCGTTTTTTTTCTTGCAGAACGTCCAGCTTTTTTCATATCACCATTCACAATTAACCATTCACCAATCACTAATTAAAGGTATTTACCTATCGTTTCTGACTTTATTGATTGAGATATCACACCATAAGTCTCGTGCCATCTGAATCGCTGCTTCCTGACCACAGTAGTAACCCTTGATACGTCGAATCTGTTTGTATCCTCTCTGCTCATAAAATTCTAAAGAACTTTGGTTTGTCTCCCGTAACTCAAGCCTCACAATAGAAATACCTGCAGTGAGAACGGATTCTTCGAGCCAGGACAGCAGCGCCAATCCAACACCAAGATGGCGATAGCGCGGCTTAACCGCAATCAGATCCAGATGCGCTTCTTCCCAACTGAAATGCATAATTGCAAAGCCAACAAATCGTGATGCAACTATTGCCTTAATGACAACAGTATTGGTATCTTGAATAGCACGCATGATGCGTCCTCGGCGCCATTTCCAGCCGAGTCCAGCTTCGATAAGATCCCGGGACATCTCAGCAATGTGAAGAGCATCCTGTCTATTAGCAAATTCAATGTGCATTCGGCAATTCATAAATTACGAATCATTCTATATATAAAAATAAATAAGTCTCCCTTTACATATAATTTTCACAAAATACTATCTCCAATTGCAGACTTTAAGCGGCCACCAAGAATCACAACTATAATATTATTGTAAATAGAGTTATCGCCTCACTGACTATTTAATTATGATATACAGAATACCGGGTTTGTATAATTACAATTCAACGGTTTCAAACCATGTGTGATACGTTCGTAGCTTTATCCGATGCTACCCTTAGCAGGGAAGTGATATTTGGTAAAAATAGTGATCGCCCTATGGGTGAGATTCAAGATGTTGTGACATT
>CAZCXC010000115.1:0-3477 GCA_964502505.1 uncultured Enterobacteriaceae bacterium | reverse complement strand
GTGGCGGGGGGCTGGGATCGGTGGGGAAGTTGGGGTGGTGAAAGCACAGATCCATTCCACCTTCAGCAGACGAAACAAGCGTCACGCGTTCTTTGGAACGATCGAGGACAAAGGCCAGATAAATTTCGCGGTCAATATTACAGCCTGCTTCAACATATAACCGATGACAAACCTTACCTTGTTCACCTGTTTGATGCGTTATCAATTTTTTACCTAACAACTCATCTGCTGCAGACCAGACTTCATCTTCTGTCTTGCAAACTATAATGCCGCCTGCCTTACCACGTGCACCGGAATGGATCTGTGCTTTCACGACCCAAACTTCACCACCGATCTCAGTCGCACGATATGATGCCTGCTCCGGACTGTAAGCCAGACCACCTTTGGCGATAGGCACACCGTAACCAGACAGTATCTCTTTTGCTTGATACTCATGGATGTCCACGTCACACCCTCCTGTTATTTATATATGTTATTTATGCCAGTTATTTTGACTTTGCTGCGATCTGATCGGCTTGGGCAAGTACATTTCTTGCCATACGTTCAGATGCAATATCGATCATCTTGCCATCTAATTGTGCTGCACCTTTACCCGCCTTGGCCGCTTCATCCAGTGCTTCCAGTACACGACGTGCACGAGTCACTTCTGCTTCAGGTGGAGACATCACTTCATTCGCTAACGGAATTTGTTTAGGGTGAATCGCCCATTTACCTTCATAACCTAAAGCTGCAACACGTCTGGCTGCTTCTCTGAATGCATCGTCATCACTAAAGTCACCAAACGGACCATCAATAGCGCGTAATCCATAGGCTCGACAAGCCGTTAACATATTGACTTGTGCCGCATGCCATTGATCATTCAATGCACCAGCACAGACATAGTCCGGATTTAAACCACCAATAACCGTCGTGCGAGAACGCAGACTTGCTGCATAATCAGCCACACCAAAGTGAAACGCTTCAAGCCGTGGGCTGGCCTGGGCTATCGTCATGACATTCGCACCACCCAGAGCAGTTTCGATTAGACATTCAAGACCAATTTTTTTCTTCAAACCCATAGCGGTTTCAATCTGGGTCACCATCATATCGACGGCATAGACATCTTCAGAAGTACCCACCTTCGGTATCAGAATCGTATCCAGATTATCACCAGCCTGTTCCAGGATATCGACCACATCGCGATACATATAATGTGTATCCAGACCATTGATACGAACGGAAATTGTCTTGTCGCCCCAATCAATATCATTCAGGGCTTCAATAATATTTTTGCGGGCCTGCTCTTTATCGTCAGGGACAACGGCATCTTCGCAATCAAGAAAGATATAGTCAGCCTCACTTTTAGCAGCCTTCTCAAATAGATCTGGACTTGATCCCGGTACGGCTAGCTCACTTCGTTGCAGACGCGCACGCGCCTGCGTATATTGGGTAAAACTCATATCGTTTATTCCTCCCCTTTACGCCAATCGGTCTTGCTTTGTATTGCGCAGGTATTCCTGGGCTGCGGCAACACCACTGCCAAGCTCAATAGGATAACCGAGATCTTTCATTGCCATTTCCGCTCCGGTAATGGGTGTCAGGATCATCAATTCATTCATATCGCCAAGGTGTCCAATACGAAACGCTTGACCGGCAATCTTGGCCAGACTGATCGACATGGCCAGGTTGTAATATTTATAAGCATGGCGAACTACTTCGTTGCCATCAAAACCTTCGGGCGTTGCAACAGCAGTCACCGTATCTGAATACCACTTCGGTTCTTTCGCAATCGGCTTCATGCCCCAGGCCTCAATAGCCGCACGTACTGCACTTGCCATTCGGTTATGTCGTGCAAAAACATTATCCAGCCCTTCTTCCAACAACATATTAATAGACTCACGCAAACCACGTAATAAGTTCATCGGTGGCGTATACGGGAAAAAGCCTAAATCATTCGTTTTGATTTGATCATCCCAGTCAAAGAAAGTCCGAGGCAATGTTGATGATTCATGTGCCTTCATTGCTTTCTCGCTTGCACAAACAATACCCAAACCAGTAGGTAACATCAGACCTTTTTGTGAACCACTGACACACAGATCGACACCCCATTCATCCATGCGGAAATCAATACTGGCCACAGAACTCACACCATCAACAAAAAACAGGGCGGGGTGATCGGCATCATCCAGTGCCTTACGTACAGCGGCCACATCTGAAGCGACACCGGTAGCTGTTTCATTATGAGTAGCAAATACTGCTTTAATTTCTTTGTTCGTATCATTTTTCAGAATGTCTGCGTATTGCTCAACCGGTACACCTTCACCCCATTCAACTTCCAGGGCTTGCACATCCAGTCCCCAACGTTGACAAAGATCGATCCAGAGATTTGAAAAATGACCAAAACCAGACATTAATACTTTGTCACCCGGACTTAAGGTGTTGGCGACAGCAGACTCCCAGCCACCTGTGCCAGAAGCCGGAAAGATAAACACTCGACCAGTTTTCGTTTGGAAGATTTTTTTCATATCTTCATAGAGTGGCTTGGTAAATTCAGGCAGGTCCATGGCGCGCATGTCTTCTTGCTCAACGCTCATTGCATTTTGTACGCGGCGCGGAACATTAGTCGGGCCTGGAATAAAAAGAAAATTACGTCCTGGCATGGTCAGTGTCCTCCAGTGTCAGTTCAATATGGAATCGTTAATTTTTAATTAAAAAGGAAAGAAGCAAAATTCGTCTTTCTTGCCGCTGGCCAACCCATCCTCATCAGCGCAGCCGCGCACTTTATATATTTTTATGTATGACTAGAAATTATACAGTTTTATTGTGCACTGCATAATAACCTGCCATCTCCCCCTCCAAGGAGCTAGGCATTTTAAATGCATTAGCCAATACGTTCAAAAGTAATATATTAACCCTACAAAACAATAAGTTAACAAATTTTTTATGGTAAAAAAATGTCGATTAACTTAAACCAGCCAGAAGATCAGCTTTAAGATCGCCGACATCTTCCAGTCCGATCGAAAGACGCACTAAACCACCTTTTATTCCTGCCTCAGCACGCTGCTGGTCAGTAAGGCGATGATGTGTCGTGGTAGCCGGGTGGGTAATCGTACTCTTGGTATCCCCTAAATTGGCCGTAATAGAAAACAGATGGGTTGAATCAATCAGCTGCCATGCGGCTTCCTGACCACCTTTCACCTCAAAACTCATAACACCGCCATAGCCTGACTGCTGCTTTGATGCGAGTTCATGCTGAGGATGTGATCGCAATCCTGGGTAATAGACTTTTTCAATATTTGGTTGTTGTTCCAACCATTCGGCCATTTGTTGGGCATTTTCACAATGCGCTTTCATCCTTATATGTAATGTCTCAAGCCCCTTGAGAAACACCCAGGCATTAAACGGACTCATGCTGGGACCTGCTGTGCGCAGAAAACCATACACATCTTCTCCTAACAAGGCTTCGCTACCTATCACTGCACCACCTACACAACGACC
>CAZCXC010000114.1:0-4225 GCA_964502505.1 uncultured Enterobacteriaceae bacterium | reverse complement strand
TCACCGTACCGACAACAACCACCCCGACCATACCAAACCCGATATGGGGCTCACAGACATAGCCATAGATACCTTCCTGATCAACGGTTGCACTGAAACTCCCGCCGGGAAGTTTTCCTTTCTCACCAAATCCCTCTGCACCTTCCGGTAGGATATAGGTTACAGCATTATGTGAGGTCATATTTGTCCATCGGACAGTATCACCCGGTTGAATATAAACAATATCTGGTTTGAAGATTCGTGTCTGCGCATTGACAACGACTTCTGCAGCAACAGACAGGCCCGGCATGATAAATGAGACCATGCCCAGGACCAGTGTCAACAGTTTAATTATTCTCATCTTTATTTCTCCAGTCAAATCTTAATGGGATCCGTATTACCACTCAAAAAAACTCGCACATTATACATATTAATAGCTAAAAAACATCTTCTTCAATGGTGCTTCTCTCGTCTTAATTCTCAACCTTTGAGACCACATAATTTATTTCAAGTTCTTGAGAAATAGGGGGAACTTTTTATGAATTTATCAAGTAAATCCCGACCTTTCAGGCATTAAAAGAAATATTTCGGATGACCGTAAAAAAAAGTCCCCGGCACCTGTTCAGATGCCGGGGATGCTTATTTACAAACTAGTTTTGTTTGCTTAAAGCTTTACTGCTTACGGCAGGCTAAAGACCATCAAGATACCTGCATTACGACTTGAGTTAAGCAGTTTACGATAGCCACCGACCGCACCCAGTGCAGCAGCATCAGGTGCAGCTGCCAGACCTGGGATAGCGACAACCGCGCCGGCCCATCCGCCAATACCGGACAGAACACCGATATACTGCTTGCCTTTATGGGCCCAGGCGTTGAAGTTACCAATGATGCCGGAAGGAGCTTTGAACTTCCAAAGCAGCTTACCGGTTTTGGCATCAACCGCTTTTGCCCAAGCATCCAGTGTGCCGTAGTAGACGACATCACCAGCCGTTGTTAACACACCACTCCAAACAGACCACTGCTCAGGAATAGACCAGACGATCTTACCCTTGCCAGCGTCCCAAGCGATGAAGGCACCCATGTTGTCCTTAGCAGCATTATTGTTCGGACAATCCGGACAAACTGCACCGGCAGGAAACATGGTCAAGTTAGCATTAACATAGGCAGCACCTTTGGTGTACTGGTTACCACCCGCCGCATAGCTAACCGGCTCATAGGTCATACAAACGTGGTTTGTAGGCACATAGAACAGGTTAGTACGTGGGCTGTAAGCCGCAGGTTGCTCATCCTTGGTACCCAAAGCAGCAGGACAGATGTTTTTAGAAATAACATCTTCACCGTTGAAGTGCGTGCTGTATTGATCCACGGTCTGTGGATAACCGGTCTTCATGTCAATATGCGTTGACCAGTTAACGGCTGGGTCATACTTTTCAGCCACCAACAATGCACCCGTCTTCCGGTTCATGGTGTAACCATAACCGTTACGATCAAAGTGAACCAATGCCGGTGTCATCTTACCCTTGACTTTCATGTCAACCAGGATCATTTCGTTAACACCGTCAAAGTCCCACTCATCGTGTGGCGTCATCTGATAAACCCAACGTGCGATACCGGTATCGATATCACGGGCAAACATGGTCATGGACCACTTGTTGTCACCTGGGCGAGGAACTGGGTTCCACGTACCTGGGTTACCATTGCCGTAGTACAATAGGTTTTCATCAAAGTCTGCAGGCCACCAACCCCAGGTTGAACCACCACCAATCTTCCACTGATCACTCAGCTTCTTACATTTGCTGGGTCCACGGGCTGGCGCTTTCCAGTCAGTTTCCGCACACCAGGAATTCAGGGAAGAGTTCTTACCGACCTTCTTACCTAAAGAGGTGGTGTTGGCATCAAACAGGATGTCTTCGTCAGGGCCCATGCTGAACGCACGCCATGCAAGCGAACCGTCTTTTGCATTGAAGGCAGCAAACCAGCAACGGACACCAAACTCAGCACCGGAACAACCGGTAAAGACCTTGTCTTTGATCGGGTGTGGGGCATTCGTATTGGTATCACCTCCGGCAGGACCGTAACCGATGTCACGGCCATTCTCTGCACTCCAGTTCAATTTACCCGTTTTGGCGTCTAATGCGATCAGGGTCGTGTCAGCTTGTTGCAGGTAAATATTACCCATGCTGTAACCCAAACCACGGTTTACGATGTCACAACACATGACAGGCGTAGTTTCTGCCTCGTCCTGTTGTGGCTCATAGTACCAAGTGATCCCTAGTGTATCGAGATTAATGGCAAAGACATCATTCGGGAATGATGAATGGATATACAGGTGATCGGAAGCCAGGCCTGTCGCACTTTGCGGCAAGACCAGCGGTCCACCTTCATGACCTTGTAGACGACCTGTTGAGAACGTCCACGCGACCACGACTTTATCGGCGTTTTTATTGTTGATTTGTTTCAACTCTGTATAACGCCAGTTATTATAATCACCACCTGGATACGCCCAGTAGTTCGGGTTATCTATCAGCTTTTGAACTTCTTCGTTCGCGCTGGCAGTAACGGGAACCACTAAAGCTAAAGCGGCGATTACCACTGATTTAAAAGATAATTTACTCATGACCTCCTCCTCTATTATTAGTTGATCATGTGTTTTGATCTCTAAGCTACATATAAAAAACTTCCCGCTGCCTCGAGATCAAAAAGCATCGAAAAGTTTGAAACTAAATTTGGATAGTTGTTACCAGAATATATATGGTGACATGAAAGAAAATTTTCTAAACCCATGTTCAGGATAAAATAAGCAAACAAGTTATACATTATCTTTTTATTTATACCCGAATAGTTACCCTAACAGGTATGTAGGCAGGTGTCATAACACCACAGGTGTGAGTGCTTTACTGCACTTATAATTATTTTTTTTAACAATCGCATTTTTTGCAATAGTTTATATCCGTTATCAAACCTGCATCAACTTATATTTATTATGCCTGAAATTCAGGTCAATCTTAGGTATACAACTTGGACATCATCCTGAACTACTATTGTTGTAAGGGGTAGAATTCTAGGCAATTTCAACGGTTCACGCAAGTGATCAAAAACTGAACAATAATGATATCAAGCCCTTTTTTCAGGCCGCGTAGACAATACATTATAAACCAGGTGAGATGATAATAAATAACACTTATATTACATATAGTTATATTTATTATTTAAATAATATTTTAATATTAACAGACAGGCAAATTTGTGCGTCATAGCTATAAGTCATAGCTATAATATATTTTCAGAAAATTAGCTCTGCATACATTAAACTAACGATGTTATTCACAGTCTGCTGGATAGAGAAGCGCCAGGATGCAGGGATTAATTTGAAATTACAATGTATTTTTATATAATTATCAATTAGTTAGGGGAAATATGAAATATAGTTTAACTCGATGTTTAGTTGTATTGCTTGGTATTGGTATCGCGGGCCAAGTCGCTGCTGATGTCTTACCGTCAGACTATCGCCAAAAGCAATCAGATAAAATCTGGGAAGAAAACCTGCGCCCAGGTTTATTTCAAGAGCGTGAAATTATTGAAGGTGCTGCCCAGGATATGCTTGAACTGAAAGCGCCTTATGCCGCTGAAGATGCCTCGGTTGTTCCTATTTCCATCAGAACCAAAGTACCCCAAACTGCAGAACGCTTTGTTGCAAAGATTCATGTCTACGTTGATAAAAATCCGATGCCTTTAGTTGGTCTATTTGAATTAACGCCACATAGTGGTCGCGCTGACTTGGCCATGAGAATTCGTGTCGATTCCTTCAGCTATGTTCGTGTAATTGCCGAGATGAATACCGGTGAACTTTATATGACTAAAAGCTTTATCCGTGCTAAGGGTGCCTGCTCCGCACCACCACCGGCCGGTATGGAAGATTCCAAACGCCTGTTAGGCAAGATGAAAATGAATCTTATAGGCGATCTTGTATTTGGCGAGCCAAATCTGATGCAGCTGAAGGTTCGTCATCCCAATATAACCGGAATGGCACCTTTAAGGATTGGCTCTCGTGTTATACCACCTGCACATTTCGTTAACAAACTTGAAGTTGACTACAACGGTCAGATGATAATGAAGGCGACACTCACCTTTTCAGTCAGCATGGATCCGGCGTTCCGGTTTTTCTTTGTTCCGGAAAAAGAAGGCGTAATGACGGTGAAAGGAACGGACACAAAGAAAAATGAGTTTAGCTCTACACACGAAATTA
>CAZCXC010000113.1:0-1509 GCA_964502505.1 uncultured Enterobacteriaceae bacterium | reverse complement strand
CGCGGAAGAAATTGCCAGTGCAAGTCCAAGGATAAGGGCGATAGTAATGGGTACATCTGATTTGGCCAAGGATTTGGGTGCTGCGCACACCAAAGAGAGATTGCCATTTTTAACTAGTTTTGGACTTTGTCTTTTGGCTGCGCGAGCTGCAGATGTTGCAATTATTGATGGGGTACATCTTGACCTTGAAGATGGTGAAGGTTTTATAAATTCATGCAAGCAGGGTTTTGAATTGGGTTTTGATGGAAAAACATTAATTCACCCAAAAACAATTGCCAGTGCAAATGAAGCTTTTTCACCTTCTCAAAATGATATCGCTATGGCTGAGAAAATAATCCAGGCACACAAGGAAGCCATTGCAAGAGGTGAAGGGATTGTAGTTGTGAATGGTAAATTAATTGAAAATCTTCATGTTGAAGGGGCCAGACGGATGTTGTTACTGGCCAATTCTATCGAGCAACTAAAAAAAGAATTTGCAGCGTAAATATTTAAGAAATTAATATCTGATTTGCTGCTTCTTTTAATATATCTAACCCTGCACCAGGTTGATAAGCTTTTTCGCTAATTATGCGGCGAAATAAACGTGCGCCAGCCTGGCCTTGGTACAGACCTAAAATATGGCGTGCCATATGGCTAAGATATATGCCCTGAGCAAGATGATGAACAACATATTCCATGAATTCTTCGAGAATCTCATGTCTACTTTTCACCGGATAATCATCTTGAAAAATTAGTTGATCAACTTCGGCCAGTAAGTAAGGATTTTGATATGCGGCGCGACCAATCATGACACCATCAACATGATTATATTGTTCTGATATCTGTTCAATGGAAGTAAAACCACCATTAATTACAATTTCAAGCTGCGGATAATCTTTCTTCAGTAGATAAACTGTTTCATATTGCAGGGGGGGTGTCTCACGATTTTCTTTTGGGCTTAAACCTTTCAACCAGGCTTTGCGCGCATGAATAATAAATGTCTGACATCCAGCATTGCTTACTTGCTCTATAAAAGCAGAAAGTTCTTCATAACTATCACGTTCATCTATTCCAATACGTGTTTTTACTGTTATTGGAGTTTGGGTCTGTTGTTTCATAGCTGAAACACAATCAGCAACGAGTTCCGGCTCAGCCATCAGGCATGCGCCAAACCGAGCAGACTGTACACGATCACTGGGACAACCAATATTTAAGTTGATTTCATCATAATCCCATTCTTCTGCAATCTTTGCACAACGTACAAGTTCATCAGGGTTACTCCCACCAAGTTGTAATGCTAAGGGATGTTCTCTTTGCGAATAATTTAAAAACCGCTTTTGTTCACCATACAAAATTGCCCCTGTTGTTATCATCTCAGTATAAAGTAGCGTATGTTTGGTAATCAGCCTTAAAAAATAACGGAAATGCCTGTCTGTACGATCCATCATTGGCGCAATGGATAATCGTCTTGCAATTTTTTTACTGCTCATGTGTTAGATATTATCTGACGAGTAAAGGAAGTTCTTAGAT
>CAZCXC010000112.1:0-2022 GCA_964502505.1 uncultured Enterobacteriaceae bacterium | reverse complement strand
TTATACGGCCAGCATTAGATCAGATGGGTCTGCCTACTTTGAAACTACGCGATCCTTACCGGAACGACATGGTCTAACCATCGTTGTTACCTGGCCTAAAGGCTATATTGCTGAACCCACGACATCTGAAAAAATTGATTACCTGCTAAGTGATAATCATCATCTCATTGTTGCATCTGTGGGTTTAATTATATTGCTTATTTATTACGGGATTGCCTGGCTGAAAGTCGGTAAAGATCCAGAACAAGGAGTTATTTTCCCGCACTATGAACCACCCTCTGGTTATTCTCCTGCCTCCTTGTGTTACGTTTTAAAAATGGGTTATGACAATACATGTTTTACTGCGGCCATTATCAATCTTGCCGTGAAAGGGTTTCTTAAAATTGAAGAAGACGAAGATGACTATTCACTTGAACTCACAGGAGAAGAAAATATTGAAATGGCCCCTGGAGAAGCAGCCATTGTCAAAAAACTATTTGAGAAAGATACCACCTACGATTTAATTGCAAATTCGCCCCTGATGAAGAAATTTATCGAGGCGCTTGGCGGTATTCCTATGGAAGCTGACGCTTCCGGCAAGGTAACTAAAATAAAACTAACACAAAAAAATCATCAACGTATTGGTGGCGCTATCTCTGCGCATAAATCATCACTGCAAAATAATTACGATAAAATTTATTTTTTGACCAACACAAGCTATTTTGTCATCGGACTTGTTATTACTCTTGTTGTACTCGTTGCAACGATTTTTTCGCAACCATCGTCTTTTGATCCTGGCGCTTTATTTATGCTGGTTTGGTTAACTGGTTGGACGTTTGGCGTATTTTTTTTAGCCAAACAGGTTTATCACCTCTGGTCTAATATAAACAATATCCTTTCGGTATTTCCTGCCATTTTTATGTCCTTGTTTGCCTTGCCTTTTATTGCTGGTGAGATATTTGGTTTATATACATTTACACAGCTGACATCATTGAGCATGGGTTTTGTTTTACTCATTGCAGCGATCATCAATTGGCTCTTTTATGAATTGCTAAAAGCGCCTACCTTAGCTGGTCGTGGACTATTAGATAAAATTGAAGGATTTAAACAATATATTGATATTGCAGAGCGGCATGAACTGGATTTCAAACACCCTAAGGGGAGATCACCGGAATTATTTGAGGAATATCTTCCCTACGCCTTAGCACTGGGCGTTGAACAGCAATGGGGCGAGTCATTTGCTGATGTACTTGCTCAGGCACAAGCAACCAGCGGAGGCTACTCACCGAGCTGGTATCGTGGTACACATTGGAATCATTCAAATATTGGTAATTTCACCAGTTCACTCGGTTCTTCATTTACCAGCGCCATTGCCTCATCTTCCACAGCGCCCGGCTCATCATCCGGCAGTGGTGGTGGCGGATCATCAGGCGGCGGCGGCGGTGGTGGCGGTGGTGGCGGTTGGTAATTACATGGATAATTTTATTCTGTAGCAGGAAAGTTACATATAGGCAGAGAAGTATTGCTTAAGCTCAGTCAGAGTATCTTCAATAGTGAGTGATACTAAAGTTGCATTGCAATCGAGATTTGCCAATGCACTTAAATTTGCATCTTTTTCTCCTGCTGCATGAAGCCTGTTTGAGAAATCATTATTTACCTCATTAATCTCTGAGAATATTTTCTCAAAATCATCAAGATTAAAATTTATAGCATGCGTGTTTTTATCCTTGTGTAATAATAACTGAGCTATAAGATACATGCTTAACGATCGTATCGTTGTTTCTACCGATGATGCAAAAGGTAAGTGAAATCGAACCATTGGTTTTAAATGATCCAGGACAGGGCAGCCACTGGTAACCATAATAATACCCATTAGAGAACTGAGGGCTTCTTCTATGGTGGTTCTCTTTTTGTAAGTCCTTTCTTCTGTTATTACCGAAACAAATACATTTTCGTGCGATAATATTGTGCTAAATTTTTCTGTCAGGTGTTTTAAATTATAAGCAACCGGGCAATATTTATTGTCAGCCTCAGATAGAGGGC
>CAZCXC010000111.1:0-23180 GCA_964502505.1 uncultured Enterobacteriaceae bacterium | reverse complement strand
ATTGGCCAGGATGTTCTTGATGCCCTGGGTGAAGACGGTGAGTTCGTGCCCTGCATACATTCGGTCGGCGCGCCCCTGGAAGAAGGACAGGAAGATGTTCCCTGGCCGTGTAACCCGGACAATCGTTACATCGTCCATTATCCGGAAACCCGTGAGATCTGGTCTTTCGGTTCCGGCTACGGTGGTAATGCACTGCTGGGTAAAAAATGCCTCGCCCTGCGTATCGCCTCTACCATGGCGCGTGATGAAGGCTGGATGGCTGAGCACATGCTTATCCTCAAGCTGACGAACCCCGAGGGGGAAGTTAAATTCGTGGCCGGCGCCTTCCCGAGTGCCTGTGGTAAGACCAACCTCGCCATGTTGACGCCCACCATTCCCGGCTGGAAAGTGGAAACCATTGGAGATGACATTTGCTGGATGAAATTCGGCGAAGACGGTCAGTTATATGCGATTAATCCAGAAACCGGGTTCTTTGGTGTTGCACCGGGTACTAGCATGCAGTCCAATGCCAATGCCATGCTGACATTAACTGAAAACTCAATTATCACCAACGTGGCCGAAACCGATGATGGCGATGTATGGTGGGAGGGAATGACCGAAGAGGCACCTGCTCATCTGATTGACTGGAAGGGTAATGACTGGACTCCGGATTCAGATACCCCGGCTGCACACCCGAATGCCCGTTTCACCGCGCCCGCAGCACAATGTCCTGTCATTGCGGATGAATGGGAGGATCCTAAAGGTGTCCCAATCAGTGCAATTCTGATGGGTGGCCGCCGTGCCTCCGTTGTGCCTCTGGTCACAGAAGCACTGGACTGGAACCACGGTACTTTCCTGGGCACCATTATCGCTTCTGAAATGACGGCTGCGGCCTCTGGTGCCATCGGTCAATTACGTCGTGACCCAATGGCGATGCTGCCATTCTGTGGTTACAACATGGCTGATTATTGGGGTCACTGGTTGAAGATGGGTCAGACTGAAGGTGCAAAAATGCCGAAGATCTACTACGTAAACTGGTTCCGCAAGAACGAGGCTGGCAAATTCATGTGGCCCGGCTTCGGCGAAAACAGTCGTGTATTGAAATGGATATTCGAGCGTTGTAATGGCACTGCTGATGCGATCGAAACTGCAATAGGGTTGATGCCTACTCTGGATGGCATGGATTTTAACGGTCTTGAAATGGATGAAGCCGATAAGGCTAATCTGTTGCGTGTAGACACAGATGGTTGGTTATCTGAACTGCCCGGTATTGAAGAGTATTACGATACCTTTGGTGATCACTTGCCTGCTGAATTACGTGCACAGGTTAAAGCTCTAAAAGGACGTCTGGAGTCTGAACAACAGGCCGTGGCATAAGATCTGAAGTTAAACTTTATAAAGCCCGCCCTGTGCGGGCTTTTTATTTACAGGGGCGTAATGTATATCGTTTGTGCACGATTGCATGGATGCAGGAGGTAGAGCGACACAGGAGTCAAAGCCGAGGAGCACACAAAGGATGTATCTCCATGGATGTACTGGTCGAAAATTGCTCCTGCATTTTCGACACTTCCGCCATCCATGGCGGTCGTATGTCGCAAGACTGATACAATAATTACGAGGGTTAAATCATGATCGAAATGACGTTTGAACTGGCAGAAAAAATTGCCAAAGCAGCACACGAAAAATCGAAAGAGTTTAATCGACCAATGAGCATTTCAATTGTCGATGAGTCGGGGCGTATGGTTTATTTTTCACGTGCAGATGGTGCAGGTTTTTATACTTTTGATACATCCAAAGCAAAAGCGATGACAGCAGCATCTTTCAAACGTTCTACAATGGAGATCGATGACATCAAAGATAAAAACCCTTTACTCTGGTTTTCAATACCAAGTGTGATACCCGGTAATGCACTTCCAAGCCCAGGTGGCAGACCCATTTTTAATAATGAAAATTGCATTGGTGCCATTGGTGTGGGTGGCGGTTTACCTGATGAAGATGATGCCTGTTGTGAAGCTGGGATGGCATCTATTAAGAATTGAAACTAATTAATGCGTTATATAAATTAGTCGATAATAATATACATACCTGTTCCATATTCTGGTTTGGAAGTAAAACCAAATTCTTTATAAAAACTTTCTAACCCTGGTGCAGCCATTAAACCTATTGTTGAACCGGGATGGGCATGTGATTGTATAAAGACCATTAGCTTGGTCATCAGTTCTTTTCCGTATCCCTTACTCTGATAGTTTGGACTGACTATTAAATCCTGAATATAGTAGTACAAACCACCATCACCGATAACTCTGCCTATGGCTACCACTTCATTACTTTCCAACGCAATCAAAGAATAAAGTGTATTATTTAATGCCTTCGTTGTTAATGTTTCATCCGTCTGTCCCCATCCCACTGCATCACGAAGAGTCTTATATTCATCATAAGAGGGATTTCTTTCTTCTATGACCATTTATTCATTATAGAGAATACATGAATGTCCGTTTTATAGTTAAAAATTATAACCAAATTTTTCTTTAAACCATTCCTCCAGTTCATCCTTATTAAAAGAATGGTTTTGCGTGCCGTTTACTTCGATATTGATCATACCCATAAGTGAGGCAAGACGTCCCGTGGTCTCCCAATCCATATTATTCATTAATCCATATAACAAGCCTGCACGGTAAGCATCACCACAACCGGTCGGATCTTTGATTAATTCTGATTTTGCTACCGGAATTTCAAATCGTTTCTCCTTGGTATAAATATAAGAACCCTCACCGCCTCGTGTAATAATTAATGCTTCAACACGATCAGCCACCTCTTTCGGTGATAAACCTGTGCGCTCTTGTATGAGTTGCCACTCATAATCATTTACCGTTAACCATGCAGCCTGTTCAATAAATCTTGTTAGTTCTTCACCAGAAAACATAGGCAATCCCTGGCTGGGATCAAATATAAAAGGTATGTTAGCTTCGGTAAATTGGTTTGCATGTTCGATCATTCCTTCACGACCATCAGGTGAAATAATCCCCAAAGAAACGACATCAACATCTGATATTTTGTTAAAATGTGAGAAACTCATTGCCCCGGGATGAAATGCGGTTATCTGGTTATCATCCATGTCGGTGGTAATGAATGCCTGCGCAGTAAATGCATCATCTATCACCATTACATGTTGACGACTGATGCCATTGTTATCCATCCAACGGGCATAGGGGTCAAAATCTTTACCGACTGTCCCCATGGGTATAGCATCACCGTCAAGCATTTTGAGGTTGTAAGCAATATTACCAGCACACCCGCCGAATTCCCGCCGCATCTCTGGCACCATAAATGACACATTTATCATGTGTACCTTGTCCGGCAAAATATGATTTTTAAATAGGTCAGGAAAGACCATAATATTGTCGTAAGCAAACGAACCGCAAATTAAGGCTGACATAAAGTTATTCCTTTTTTTTAAAAATTATTTTTTATATGAGACTCGCCAAATCTTTCCTGCACCATCATCGCTAATTAATAACGATCCATCTGGTAATTGTAGCAAGCCGACAGGCCGACCCCAAACTTCTCGCCGATTTTCTCCTAACATCCAGCCTGTTAGAAAATCTTCCGGCCCTGCCGTTGGTCTGCTATCTTCGAACGGTACAAAAGCAATTATATAGCCATTACGTTTTGAACGATTCCAGGAACCATGAAAAGCAATAAATGCACCACCCCGGTATTTTTCCGGAAATTGTTTTCCAGTATAAAAAATTATATCCAATGGGCCGACATGGCCACCGAGAATTACACTTGGATAAAGTACTTGTTTTACTTTTTCTGGAGCAACTCCCGCATGCCTTGGATCTTCATGTGGCCCAATATATGCGTAAGGCCATCCATAAAAACCACCCTGCTTTACTTTGGTAAAATAATCCGGCACCAAATTATCACCTAAACCATCACGTTCGTGGTTTGTTACCCAAAGATCTTGCGTGCCTGGATACCAACGCATACCAACCCCATTGCGTATGCCAGAAGCAAATATTTCATGTTCACTACCATCCGGATTATAACGACTGATAGCTGCACGTATGGGTGCTTCCCCTAAGCTCACATTGGATGCCGAACCAACAGATAAATAAAGTTTTTCATCAACAGGACCAAAAAGAATGGTGCGTGTGCTGTGACCATCTGCGTGTTGATGCAAAGAAATGACTTCTTCTCCTTCACCAACACTCAACGAATCAGCATCATAAACATAGCGTTTTATTGCATTGGCCTGAGCAACATAAAGCCATTGCTTATGAAAAGCGAGACCATAGGGACGATCAAGATGTTGAATAAGCACTTTTACTTTTTTTCCCTTAATCACATACACAAGTCCTGCAGCCATATCTGAAAGCAGGATTTCATTGTTTGGGCCTGCGGTCATAAAACGAGGTTGTTCAAACCCTGAAAGATATTCCTCAATTACGAATCCTTCCGGTAGAGTAAGCACCGCGTTTTCCGGGCGCGGGATTATACGTGGCGGATTAACAGCTGACTTAGTGTGATAGGGTTCCGGTAAGTCTTGCCAGTTTACTGGTAATTCATTTTCTTCAGCATTGAGGATGCTCGAAAAAATAAAAAATAAAACTATTATGATATTTTTAATATGCATAATCTAAATCGCCACTTTTTCCCGGGTTTCATTAGACTTTGACTGTTTATCAGTATAACGTTCAAGCACTGGTTTTAAATATTGGCCGGTATAAGATTTTTTGTTTTTAATTACATGCTCTGGCGTACCAGTTGCAATGACCTCTCCACCACCGTCACCACCTTCCGGTCCCAGATCAATAATCCAATCTGCTGTTTTTATGACATCAAGATTATGTTCAATCACCACAATTGTATTACCATGATCACGTAGCCGATGTAACACATGTAATAATTGATCGATATCGTGAAAATGCAAGCCCGTCGTTGGTTCATCCAAAATATAAAGTGTCTTACCCGTATCTCGTTTTGATAATTCACGTGATAGTTTGATACGTTGCGCCTCACCACCGGATAGTGTCGTCGCATTTTGTCCTAACTTTATATAAGACAATCCAACATCCATTACCGTTTGTAATTTGCGCGCTATGACTGGCACGGCATCAAAAAAGAGTCGTGCTTCTTCCACAGTCATCTCTAATGTTTCACGAATGTTCTTGCCTTTATAGCGGATATCCAGCGTTTCGCGATTGTAACGTTTGCCTTTACATACATCACAGGAAACATAGATATCAGGTAGGAAGTGCATCTCAACCTTGATGACACCATCACCCTGGCAAGCTTCGCACCGTCCTCCTTTAACATTAAAACTGAAGCGACCCGGTTTATATCCACGTGACCGTGCTTCCTGGGTCGCTGCATACAGTTCTCGAATGGGCGTAAAAAGACCTGTATAAGTTGCCGGATTAGATCGTGGTGTTCGCCCTATTGGACTTTGGTCAATATCAACAACTTTATCAAAATGTTCTAGTCCATCAACTGATTCATATGATGCAGCATTTAAACTTGAACTATTAATCTCACGTGCGACAAGTTTATAAAGTGTTTCATTAATGAGTGTTGATTTTCCTGAACCGGACACTCCTGTTACACAGGTGAATAATCCCACCGGTATATCAACATCTATGTTTTTTAAATTATTCCCTGTTGCACCGATAAGTTTCAAAATTCGGTTTTTATCGTAAGGTGTCCTCATTGCTGGGATGGGTATTCGTTTTTGTCCCGATAAGAATTGCCCGGTAATTGAAGCGGGATGTTTAATAATATCTTCAGGCAGCCCTTGAACAACAATTCCTCCGCCATGGATACCTGCCCCGGGCCCTATATCGATGACATGATCTGCTTGCAAGATTGCTTCTTCATCATGCTCAACAACAATGACAGTATTACCAAGATCACGTAAATGACGAAGTGTTGCTAACAAACGCTTGTTATCACGTTGGTGCAAGCCAATGGAAGGTTCATCTAATATATACATCACACCGACTAAACCAGCACCGATCTGACTCGCCAACCGAATTCGTTGCGCCTCACCACCTGAAAGCGTTTCAGCACTACGCTCAAGTGTCAGGTAATCCAAGCCCACGTTAACTAAAAATTGTAGTCTTTCGATCACTTCTTTTAATATTTGTGCAGCTATCTCACCACGTTGTCCTTCAATGTTAAGCTCAGAAAAAAATTGTCGTGCAGTCTCAACTGACATAGCGGTGATATCCGGCAAAACATAATTATCAATAAATACATGTCGAGCCGCTTTATTCAGGCGCTTCCCATGGCAAGTTGGACATGGCTTACTACTTTGGTATTTACCCAGTTCTTCACGCACCATAATGGAATCGGTTTCATGGTAGCGCCGTTTCATATTGGGAATAACTCCCTCGAACGAATGTGATCTTTTTATAGAACCTCGTCTTTCATTTAAATACTCAAACTCGATTTCTGTATCGCCACTACCATATAAAATTACATCTTGTACTTCCTTAGACAAATTCCTGTAAGACGTATCAATATCAAATTTAAAGTGCTTTGCGAGTGATTTAATGAGTTGGAAATAATAAGCATTACGCCTATCCCAACCCCTGATTGCTCCACCTGGCAAACTTAGTTCCGAATGCTGAACTACCCGATCCGGATCAAAGAATTGTGTAAGACCGAGTCCGTCACAATCCGGACAGGCACCCACAGGATTATTAAATGAAAATAAGCGCGGCTCTAATTCATTCAAACTATAGCCACAATAATTGCAGGCAAAACGTGCTGAAAAGATCATTTCCTCTTTCTTAGGATCATCGATAGAGCAAATTTTTGCCACGCCATCGGATATTCGTAATGCTGTTTCGAAGGACTCGGCCAAGCGTAGCTTTTGATCTTGTCGAACCTTAAATCGATCGACAACAATCTCAATATCGTGTTTTTTATATAATTCCAACATGGGTGCCTGATCAAGTTCAACTACCTTCCCATTAATACGTGCGCGTACAAACCCTTCACTGCGCATCCGTTCAAGTAACTGTAGATGTTCTCCTTTCCTACCCTGCACTACGGGTGCAAGTAGCATCAAACGTTCTTGATCTGGCAGTTCAAGGACTTGATCAACCATTTGGCTGACAGTTTGCGCAGTGAGAACTGTGTTATGCTCTGGACAACGCGGTTCGCCTACTCTTGCATAAAGCAATCTTAAATAATCATATATCTCGGTGATGGTCCCAACGGTAGAACGTGGATTATGCGAGGTTGATTTTTGTTCTATAGAGATTGCAGGGGACAAGCCTTCGATATGATCGACATCTGGTTTTTCCATCATGGATAAGAATTGCCGTGCATAGGTAGACAGAGACTCAACATAACGCCGTTGCCCTTCGGCATAGATCGTGTCGAAGGCAAGCGAAGATTTTCCTGAACCGGACAAACCCGTAATTACAATGAGTTTATCGCGTGGAATATCTAAATCAACACTTTTCAGGTTATGTGTTCTTGCACCACGTATGCGTATCGTTTTCATAATCCAAACAGGTTTCGCCGAAAAAAAATGTAAACTGCTACTATAAGCGCTTTTGACAATCTGACGCAAAGAGATTTCTGAATGCATTCAGCACAAAAGATGAGCGCTATTGAACTACGCGCTAGTACCAGCTTGGCTTTGATTTTTTTCCTACGAATGTTGGGTTTATTTTTGATCTTGCCTGTTTTTGTGTTTTATGCAGAAGAATTAAGTGACGCCACACCTACACTTATTGGTATTGCTTTCGGTGTTTACGGCCTGACTCAGGCCCTGTTTCAAATACCTTTTGGCATGATATCGGACCGGATTGGCAGAAAACCCGTTATCACCATAGGCCTTATTATTTTTGCTATAGGCAGTGTTATTGCAGGCATGGCTGAATCAATTTGGGTTGTCATCCTCGGCCGGATGTTACAAGGCACAGGTGCAATTGCTGCGACAGTTATGGCTTTGGCTGCAGACTTAACGAGTGAATCACAGCGTACCAAGGCAATGGCCTTAATCGGTATCAGTATCGGTTTTGCTTTTGCGCTGGCTTTCGTTGCTGGTCCTATGTTAACACCGGTGATTGGTGTTCCTGGATTATTCTATTTAAGTGCTGGATTTGCTTTTTTTGCGCTTTTTGTGCTGTTTAGCCTTGTGCCGACACCCGTTAGTTGTGAATTCCACGATGATACCGAAACATCCATTAAGCAGCTGAATACCGTATTACGCGATTCAAAATTACTGCATTTAAATATAAGTATATTCACACTGCATACACTGCTCATGGCAAGCTTCGTTGTCATTCCGCTTGCTCTGCGTGATGTAGCTGGGCTTGCAGTAGGGCAGCATTGGCAAATTTATTTACCTGCATTTATTATCTCTGCACTTATTATGTTGCCTTTCCTATTGCTTGGAGAAAAATACAATAAAACAAGGTCCATTTTTATTGGTGCAATTATAATTATGGCTCTGTCACAGTTAGGCTTATATTTAAAACACGACTCTATTCAACATTTATTTTTCATGTTGACTGTTTTTTTTACTGCCTTTAATTATCTAGAAGCGACCCTGCCTTCTTTAATTACCAAAGTGGTTACGCCTACGCAAAAAGGAACAGCGCTAGGAGTCTATACCACCAGTCAATTTATCGGTACTTTTATTGGCGGCCTGGTTGGCGGATATTGTTACGAACATTTTGATATGAGTGGCGTATTCTTTTTTGGTGTAGTTATCACAGTGATCTGGTTATTATTTGCGTTTACTATGCCAAACCTAACCAGGCAATAAGTTTAGTTTGATTGTTAGAGTACTCGTGCAACATGCGAGCTGATGCAATTTTCATAAATACAGTGTAAGGTTCTGGGTCTAATTTCTGCCTTATCGTATAGTCATTTTTTATAACCAAATTTGCTTTTAGGAGGAATTCAAATGGCAAGAGGTGTTAATAAAGTAATACTTATTGGTAATCTGGGAAATGATCCTGATATTCGCTATACCGCCAGTGGAGCAGCAGTTGCAAATATCAGTATAGCAACTGCTGAATCATGGAAAGACAAGGATACAGGTGAAAAACAGGAACGTACGGAATGGCATCGTGTCGTCTTCTTTGGACGTTTGGCAGAAATAGTGGGTGAATATCTACGCAAGGGTTCGCAAGTTTATATTGAAGGCCGTCTACAAACAAGAAAGTGGCAAGATAAGGAGGGTAAAGACCGCTATACAACTGAGATAGTTGCCAATGAAATGCAAATGTTAGGCAGTCGAAGTACTGGTTCAACCAACTTTGATAAAACAGCACCGGTGAGCAATGCTACGGAACAATCACCAACAAATCAGGGTAAAAGTAATGATTTTGACGATGACATTCCCTTTTAATTTAAAAAATTAATAGTTAGCTGCATTCTTATACATAGGTTCAGGTTTTCCTACATGATATCCCTGAACATAATCAACACCAATCGCTTTTAAAATTGAGAGTTTAACACCCCTTAACTATGATCATAGTCGAAAATCAAGATGTGACAGAGTTCACAATATACCAAGGCAAATTTACTATCGAAAAATAATGATTGCAGGATTTTGTATCGCCAATTTTTAATATCCTGTTGAGTATCATATGTTATTTTTTTTAGGTTTTACCCAATGCATAAAATTCAGTATGAATTCCGGATTTTGGATAAAAACTAATCCGGTTACTAAAACATTTAAAACGGCAACGATAAAAAACAAGGAAGGAATAGTGAAAAGGAATGAAAGAAGTATAATGGTCATTAACGCTGATATGACCATAAACAGGGCATTTAATATATTATTGGCAGCAATAATCCGTGAACGTCGTGACACATGACTTCTATTCTGGATTAATGCATACAAGGGCACGATATATAAACCACCAAATAATCCCATGCAAGTAAAATCAATCAATATTCGCCAATTTTGTACCTGCTTTAGAAAACTAGTTGCGTTGATTAATTCGCCTTCCTTTAATAAATCAAGTGTCGGAATTCCTATAATAAAAAGATCCATAGCAAACAGACTGAGACCAATAGCGCCAAGCGGAACTAGTCCAATTTCGATCTTCTTGCGTGATAATTTTTCACATAATAATGATCCCGTTCCAATACCTATAGAAAAAGCCGCAAGTAATAATGTGGTCACATGTTCATTACCTGACAGGATGTCTCTTGTATAGGAAGGAATCAGTGATAAAAATGTTGCTCCGTAAAACCAGAACCATGATATGGCAATGATCGACCAGAATACTGTTCGATTTTCCCGCGCATAACCGAGCATACGGAAAGTTTCATTTATAAAATTCCAGTTAATACATAAATTAGAATCAGCCGGTTCAGCGTTTGGAATAAATCGACTTGCAAACCAACCACAACTGGCAACGCAAATTACTGTCAATGAAACAAAATAAGCACCCTGAGGTTTGAGTGCAATCAATACACCGCCCAGAATTGTACCTAGAAGAATGGCGACATAAGTACCCATCTGAATCATACCATTACCGCCGATTAGTTCTGATTCATCCAAATGTTGGGGTAAAATACCGTACTTAAGAGGGCCAAATAAAGTTGATTGGGTCCCCATTAAAAATAATACAAACATCAATATAGGTAGACTTAATAAAATTAATCCGACTGAGGCCATTAACATAATGCATATCTCTGCCAGTTTGATGTACTGTATTAACTTGGATTTCTCAAATTTATCGGCAATCTGACCGGCGATAGCTGAAAAAAGAAAAAAAGGTAAAATAAAAAGTCCCGCCGCAATAATGACCATTATGCTACTATTTTTGTCTGCCTGTTCGGCGAGGGTGAACGCAATAAATATAACAAGAGCGTTTTTGTAGATGTTATCATTTAGTGCACCCAAAAGTTGGGTTACAAACAAGGGGGCAAAGCGCCTGGTTTTCATCAAACTGAACTGACCCATAATTTGTACTCTAATATGTGATGATTAAAATTACGGACACTAGCATACCGGCTTGTACCGCAATTATGGAGAATTAAATGTCAATTATTACGGATTTACATCTATTAAAAAATCGCCGCACGAAAATAATCGCAACACTGGGCCCTTCTTCGGATAGCCCCGAGATGATCAAAAAACTAATTTTGGCCGGTGTTAATGTTTTTCGTCTGAATATGTCACATGGCGATCATGATTTCCATAAAACAACCTACAATCACATACGCGCAGTTTCAAGTGAAATTGGAAAACCAGTGGGCGTACTCGCTGATTTATGTGGGCCAAAAATAAGAACCGGGAAATTTCATGCCGGGCAAATAAATCTTGAAAATAATACCCATGTCATAGTAACAACTCGTAAGGTAATGGGTGAGCCCGGTCTTATCCCATCTCAATATGGTGCATTAGCCGATGATGTAAAAACAAATAACCGCATCTTACTAAATGATGGCACATTAGAATTACGAGTCGATTCCGTTGCTGGAACCGAAATTAACTGTACCGTTATACATGGTGGCACACTCAAAGACCATAAAGGAATTAACCTACCAGGTGTTAATGTATCGGCTCCTTCCCTAACTGAAAAAGATATTAGGGATGCCAAGTTGGCATTAAAACTTGGTGTTGATTTTTTGGCCCTATCCTTTGTGCGCTGTGCTGCTGATATACAAGAATTAAGAAAAATAATTAAAAATTCGGATCGTAAAGCATCAATTATTGCTAAGATTGAAAAGCCTGAAGCACTTGATGAATTTGATTCTATTTTAGATTCAACGGATGCGATTATGGTGGCACGAGGTGATCTTGGTGTTGAACTGAAACCTGAACAAGTCCCAGTTGCCCAAAGCCAGTTAATTGAACGCGCCCGCAATAAATTTAAACCAGTAATTGTTGCCACACAAATGCTGGAATCCATGATTGAAAACGCCCGACCCACGCGTGCAGAAGTCACTGATATTTCACATGCGGTTACGCATGGTACGGATGCTGTCATGTTATCAGCTGAATCAGCTGCAGGCGCCTTTCCGGTTGAGGCAGTAGAGATGATGGATCGTATCATTCGACAAACGGAAGCCTATCTATGGAGTATCAATGCCTATGATGCTGGGCTCAATACCACAACACAGCCACCCATTCCCATCTGGGAAGCCGTCGCTAATGCAACCAATAATCTGGCGCGGGACATGATGGTGCGCGCTGTCATTGTGATCTCGCAAAGCGGCATGTCGGCTGTTTCCATGAGTTCCGCACGGCCCGCAGCACCTATTATTGCCGTCACTAACGATGAACGTATCTGTCAAAAAATGAATTTAATGTGGAGTATTATTCCTGTACTAGCACAAGATGCCGGCAGTACAAATCCCAACGAATTAGCAAAACGTGTAGCGCGTGAACAAAAATTAGCAGTGGCTGGACAAACTATATTACTTGTCCGTGGGTTTCATAGAACACCGGAAAAAAATTCACCTTCGGTAACGGTGCTTACTGTTTAGTTGATTTAATAGAGAATATTAACTCAGTTTCTTAATTTTTTTAACGATATTTATATATCGGCTCAGCCCCATCCGCAGCTGTTTGATATTTTACTGAAAACTCATCAAAGGCATTAAGCGCATCTTCAATGTCCTTGTCCTCACGTAATTGATAGGAATCTATCCCACAACGCTGCATAAAAAATAATTGATCTCTCATTACATCACCAACAGCACGCAATTCGCCTTCGTAACAATAGCGCTCACGTAACAAGCGTGCATGAGAGTAGGAACGCCCATCGGTAAATGCGGGAAAATTTAAAGCAATCAGTTCGAATTGTGCTATATATTTTGCGACTTCTTCTGTTTCATCATCACCATCAATACAAACTGCTAATTTACCCGCTCTTTCCTGCAACGTTTGCTGATGTGCCTGCCAATACTTGAATGGAATAATGAGATCACCTTCAGGCAAGGTCTGATCATCATCAACTTCAATCAATCTTTGCCAACTATCTTCAATGATTTGTTTATCTTTAATGACTTGCAACAGCCCTTACTCCCTCTGTACGATTATTTCGTTTCTCACCATAAACGCGTTCTTTAAACGGTTGCATACCAATACGACGATAGGTGTCCAGGAAGCGTTCATCTTCTGTGCGATGCTTAATATAAACTTCCACCAGAGCAGCTATCGTATCGGCCACTTTTTCTTTTTCTATTGCAGGGCCTAATCGATCACCGATGGCGGCATCATTTTCTGCTGAGCCACCTAAGGTCAGTTGATAAAACTCAACACCCTTTTTAGCGACCCCTAATATTCCAATATGCCCCACGTGATGATGACCGCACGCGTTCATGCAGCCCGACATTTTTATCTTGAGCTCACCGATATCGTGCAGATAATCCAGATCATCAAATTTTTCGTTGATCTGTTTTGCAATGGGGATTGATCCGGCATTGGCCAAGGAACAGAAGTCCAGTCCAGGACAGCAAATCATATCGGTTAATAATCCAATGTTAGGTGTTGCCAGTTCCTGTGATATGAGCGCCTGCCAAAGATCATACAGGTCTGCCTGTTTGACATGTGGCAGTACAAGATTTTGATCATGTGTTACAACAATTTCACTGTAGCTATACTGATCTGCCAAACCGGCAATAAAGTCCATTTGTTTATCGGTCGCATCACCTGGCGGTTCAGTCGGGGCCTTTAATGAAATGACAACAGCATAATAGCCGGGTATTTTGTGTTCTTGTACATTGCGTCCCACCCAAGTCGAAAAAGCCTTATCTGCGGAGAGTTTTTCTGCATAACTCGTGTCTTTATCTGCCTCTTTTTCATAATCAGGCTCAGTGAAAAATGTACGGACACGATCAATCTCTTTTTGATCCAGTAGTAATGAAGAGTCTTTGATCTTCTCCCATTCCTGTTCAACTAACTGTGCAAATTTTTCAGGGCCTGTCGCACTTACTAAGATCTTAATACGTGCTTTAAATTTATTATCGCGCCGACCCAAACGATTATATACACGAAGGATGGCTTCCAAATATGACAATAAATATTTTTTCTCAAGGAAATCTCGAATGAATGCACCAATGTAGGGTGTTCGTCCTTGTCCTCCGCCAACTAATACCTTGAAACCAATTTCGCCTGCATCGTTCTTGACGAGATACAAACCGATATCATGTACCTTGACTGCAGCACGATCTTGACTGGCACCGGTCACTGCTATCTTAAATTTGCGCGGTAGGAAAGAAAATTCAGGATGAAAGGTTGACCACTGACGAATAATTTCACAATAAAGTCTGGGATCTTCAAGCTCATCCTTGGCGATACCTGCAAACTGATCAGATGTCACATTACGAATGCAGTTGCCGCTGGTTTGAATAGCATGCATTTCGACACTGGCGAGATCAGCCAGGATATCAGGCACTGTTTCAAGCGCCGGCCAATTGTATTGTATATTTTGCCGCGTACTAAAATGACCATAACCCTTGTCATATTTACGCGCGATATGTGCCAGCATGCGTAGTTGTTTTGATGACAATAATCCATAGGGAATAGCGACCCGCAGCATGGGCGCATGTGTCTGGATGTATAAACCGTTCATCAGACGCAATGGCCTGAATTGGTCATCCGTTAATTCGCCCGCAAGATAACGACGCGTTTGATCGCGAAATTGTTCAACGCGTTCATCCACTATTGTCTGATCGTAATTATCGTAGCGATACATAATCTCTAAATATAGTTGGTATTAGTACAATAAAAGATAGCAACATCTGCTTATGCATAAAAGGAATAAATTATACTATATTTAGTCGGTTTTGTTATTAAAATGCCTTTTAGCCAATTGTTTTACCAACGTTTTATTTCTAGTTTAATCTTCATCCTCGGTGGGCTTATACACCGCGATAAGTTCTTTTTGAGTCTTAGTGGGTACCGGATCATAGTGGCTGAAACTAATAGAAAATGAACCTGCCCCGCCCGTTATCGATTTTAACTTAGACTGGTAACTCTCCAGTTCACTCAATGGGACCTGACCACTAATTGCAGTTATACCACCAGGCATGGAAGAAGTATTCGTAATACGGCCACGTTTGCCGGATAAATCACCGGTGATGTCACCCATACATTCATTCGGTGCGGTAATGTTTATATCAACTATTGGTTCAAGCACTACTGGTCTTGCTTTTTTTACTGCATCAATAAATGCTTTTTTACCCGCAGAAACAAATGCAACTTCTTTAGAATCTACGGAGTGATGTTTACCATCATATAATGTGACCTTGATATCTTGCAATTGGTAACCTGAAATAGCCCCTTCAGCCAACGTTTGATGAATACCTTTTTCAACTGCAGGAATAAATTGTTTTGGGATAACACCACCTACCACCTTATCGACAAATTCAAAACCACCGCCCCTTGTTAACGGTTCAATACGTAAAAAAACTTCTCCAAATTGACCTGCTCCACCCGTTTGTTTTTTGTGGCGATGATGTCCTTCTGCCTTGCCTGTGATTGTTTCTTTATAGGCTATCCTCGGCGGGTGAGTATCAACTTCAACATTATAGATTTCTTTTAATTTTTCAAGTATGACTCTTAAATGTAATTCACCCAAGCCACGAATGACTGTTTCATTCAAGCTCACGTTATGTTCAACAGAAAAACTAGGATCTTCTGCTTCGAGTTTGTGTAAGGCATCAGAAATTTTTTGTTCATCTCCCCGACTTTTTACTTCAATTGCCAAGCCATACATCGACAGAGGTAAATTAACAGGTCTTAAATGAATATGATCTTCATCATGCGAATCATGTAATACAGCATCAAATTGAATATCTTCAACCTTGGCGACTGCACATATATCTCCCGGAATACCGGTTTTTATTTCAACATGCTCCTTACCTTGCAATTTTAATAAATGTCCTACTTTGAAAGGTTTCCGACCATCACCGATAAACAACTGACTATCCTTATTAACTTTGCCTTGATGTATGCGAAAAATTCCCAGTTTGCCGACGAATGGATCGATACTGACCTTAAAAACATGTGCCAATGCATGCTGATCTTGTTCTGACTTTATCTCTATTGGCTCTGCTGCCTCCCCTTCGCCCTTTAAAAATTGTGGTGGATTACCTTCTTTTGGGTTGGGCATCAATTGTGCGAATACCTCAAGTAATTCATCTATGCCTACACCGGTCGTTGCTGAAACAAAACACACCGGTATAAGGTGTCCTTCACGCAGGGCTTGTTCGAATGGATCATGTAATTGTTTAGGGTTGATCTCTTCGCCTTGCTCCAGATAGATCTCCATCAACTCTTCATCCAGTTCAATGACCTGGTCGATAATTTGTGTGTGCGCTTCCTTAACAGATAAAAAATCTGTTTCTGCACCATCTGCCTGAAAGAAACAATCAACAACAGCACTGCCATTATTTGCTGGAAGATTCAAAGGTAAGCATTCACTACCGAATGTTTCTTTTATTTGAGAGAGCAGTCCAGGTAAATCCGCCTGTTCATCATCAATTTTATTAATAATGATAATACGATCCAGACCATGGTCTTTTGCGACACCCATCATTTTATGTGTCACCAATTCAATCCCTGTTTGCGCATTAATGACAATCGCAACCGTCTCTACAGCCGGTAAAACAGCCAAAGAACGCCCAATAAAATCCGGGTAACCAGGAGTATCAAGCAGATTTATATGACCACCATGATAGTCCATGCTGGCAATGACGCACTCGAGAGAGTGTTGGTGGTTTATTTCCTGCGGGTCGAAATCACAAACAGTGGTACCCTTTTCAACTGATCCCATGCTATTAATTGCGCCAGCTTTGTGTAATAAAGCTTCAACCAGCATGGTTTTACCCGCACTGCCGTGGCCTACAAGGGCAATATTTCGGATGTCTTCGGTGGTATAACTAGCCAAATTGCCTCCCCCTCGTTATTTTTATTGCTATCCCTAAGCAAGCAATGGACTTAAGAAAACCCATACCCGATAAGTATAGTGAACAGAAACGGCGAAAAATGCGAGAGGTAAATCAGGTCATGCAGTAACGTACTATTAATGCTCGGCCCTTACGCGTTAAGTAACCTTCTGGATCGACGAAACCGCGCTGTTTTGCCATAAATAACAAGCGCTTAGGATAATTACGTGGCAAATATACCAGACCATCTCCAAACCGAAATTCGAGCATTTGAGCGATTTGATCCTCTTTCGGCTCAACATCTAGACTATTCAAACTCATTGCCAAAACGATCTCTCCAGAAAAATTGCGGACCGTTGCCCCTGAAGACAAGATCCGCAGTCAATAAATACCTTATTAAACAGCAAATTATCCTACTATATTAACTTATATATGATATTTAATTTAATATGTCAAATAGTTATCATAACTTATTGTTTTTAAAGTATTTATGATAGATGTTGTCTCGCTAAATAATCGTGTGTCTGCATTTCTTGCAAGCGACTGATTGTTCTTTGAAAGTGCTTTTCCAGGCGTTTCCCGTTATAAAGCGCCCCAGGTAAGGCTGCTGCCGTAACAATGAGTTTTACATTGTGATCATAGAACTCATCAACAAGCGTCATGAATCTTTTGGCTTGATCATTATTCTCATCAGAAAACGTCGGTATATTTGCTATCAAAACAGTCTGAAATAAACGCGAAATTTCTATGTAATCAGCGGGCCCTCTGGGCCCATCACATATCTCTGAAAATTTAAACCATACAACACCATCGGCACAACTTACTGTTTTGATCATTCGTCCTTCTATCTCAAGTACAAGATCATCAGCACCTTCATCCGGTGCAATGTGTTCAAAATTATTACGTAGCATTCCTGTTGCATTCTGATCCAGTGGATAATGATAGGTCTCTGCTTTATCAAGAAAACGCAAGCGATAATCAATCCCTGAATCAATATTGATCACATGTGTATGCTGTTTGATCAATTCAATTGCGGGCAAGAATCGTTCACGCTGTAACCCCCCTGGATAGAGTTGATCAGGCGCTTCATTCGATGTTGTAACTAATGTCACGCCACGTTCAAACAATGCCTTTATGAGTCCGCCGAGCAACATTGCATCAGTAATATCAGTTACATGAAATTCATCAAAACACAACACTCGGGTTTCTTCAGTGATTTTATCTGCAACAATGAGCAGTGGATCTTCAACATCTTTGAGTTGTTTTAACTCATTGTGAATTCTTTGCATAAATCGATGAAAGTGAATCCGCGTTTTATCAGAAAAAGGTAAGCAATCATAAAATGCATCAATAATATATGTTTTCCCCCTGCCAACACCGCCCCAAAAATATAATCCCTTAATTGTCTGCCTTTTTTCATTTAGTAACTTATTTTTTATTTGTTCGACCAGACCTTTTTCTTCATCTATTTCTGTTAACTCTTCGTATAATGCTTGTGTGTATTGCACAGCATCTTTTTGTGCAGGATCAGAACTAAAATCATCACGTAAAAGGTTTACCTGATATTTTTCCAATGGTGTCATTAATAATTTACCGTCTACTTGAAATAAACAATGCGTTCAAGATTATTATTATGCATTGAACCTTATATGATACTGAAATTACTGTTTGGGTTTTCTAAATAATTATTATCTCCCATTAGCCTAAAATAGTACCATGTACTCATTATGTTGGTAGCCATTGCACTTATACTTTTGATTATTTTGATCTTCGGTCCGCAAATCTGGTCTGGCAATGTACTCAAACGTTACAGTGTTCCTATTAATGAATTACCGGGTACCGGTGGTGAATTGGCAATCCATCTCCTGAATAAACTTGGTATGACAGACGTGGTGGTTGAAGAAGGTGAAGAAAACGCTGATCATTATGACCCGGGAGAAAAGAAAGTCTGTTTGGGGCCAAATCATTACGCTGGTAAATCACTGACCGCGATTGTCGTTGCTGCACACGAAGTAGGCCATGCTATCCAGCACAAAGCCGGTTATCGTCCATTTTATCTACGCTGGCACCTAGCAAAATTTACTTATTACACTGAGAAAATTGCTTCATTTATCTTAGTAGTATTCCCATTCGCAGCAATATTAACCCGCATGCCGCTTTTCAGTATTACATTGTTGCTGGCTGGCATTAGTATCATGCTGCTACCCGTGCTCGTACATCTGATTACACTTCCGGTGGAATGGGATGCGAGCTTCGGGAAGGCATTGCCTATACTCATAGAAGGAGAATACATTCCTGAATCTGCGATTCCTATGGCTAGAAAGATATTGATGGCTGCTGCATTAACCTATCTTGCTGCTTCACTGGCAAGCTTGCTTAATTTCTACCGATGGATTGCAATTTTACGCAAGTGAGATATTTACTCAGGATCCCCGATTATTCCAAATATCTAATTCTCTTCCAGGGTTTTATTAACAAGTTTATTTGATAATTTTTTATTTGTTTCCAATCCAAGACCTCGAATGGCTTCTGCCCTTCCTACGAGATTCCCCTTACCATCCGTTAAGCGATTATGTGCTGTGTGATACGCTACTTGTGCTTTATCTAATTTATCACCAATATCTTCCAAAGCATCAATAAAACCGACGAACTTGTCATACATATCTCCTGCCCGTTTTGCTATCTCTTTTGCATTTAGATTTTGATATTCATATCGCCACATATTATAAATAATTTGTAAATTCATAGTTAACGTTGATGGACTAACCAGGAAAATTCCACTCTTGAATGCATCTTGGAAAAGGCTCTCATCGTGCTCGATGGCAAGTATCAATGCAGGTTCTATAGGTACAAACATTAATACCATATCCAGTGAATTTACTCCTACCAATTCATCATAATTCTTTCCCTGCAAACCAGATATATGCGTACGAATCGAATTAATATGATCGCTCAATGCCCGTTTTCGATCATCATCTTCTTCTGCCGAATAATAGCGCTCATAATCATTTAAAGAGACTTTAGAATCAATCACTACATCTTTGTCATTGGGCAAATGTATGATCACATCTGGATAATATAATTTACCTTCCTTATCACGATAACTTTTTTGCATTTCAAATTCGCGGCCATTTTTTAAACCAGAAGCCTCCAACACTCTTTCCAGAATCACTTCGCCCCAATTGCCGCGTTTTTTACTGTCTCCTTTAAGCGCCTTGGTCAGATTAATAGCATCCTTACTCATCTGTTCATTTAATGATTTCAGGCTCGTAATTTCATGATATAAAGACATTCTGTCTTTTGTTTCTTTATCATAAACATCTTCAATTTTTTTTCTAAAATCTCCCAGTTGTTCTCGTAGTGGATTCAGAATCTCACCGATATTAACCTTGTTCTGTTCAGTGAATTTTTTACTTTTATCCTCAATTATTCTGTTTGCCAAACTGTCAAAGGCGTCTGTCATCTTCTTTTCCGCCTGTTCCAACAGGGTTATTTTCTCGTGTGATAACCGTTTTTCATTCTCAAGTAAAGTTTGTAGTTCAGCAATTTTAACCCGGTAGTCAGAATCTTCGTGTTCCTTCAGTTTGGATTTCAATTCGTCAATTTGTATTGTTTTGTCTTCCAGCCGTTGATTTCCAAGATCTAGTTTATTTCTGGAGATAAACCACATAACTCCTAGCCCAAAGACAAACCCGAAGACAGCAGCGATGAGTGTGAATTCGTTCACATTAAACCGATAAGTATTCTGCTAAAATTAATGTATAAGATTGAATCCAAGAGTACTCAATAAATACAGAAAGATCAGTAACCTTTTTGAGGAGATGGGATGGATTGAACTTGAAAATAATACATCTGTCCCAATTTTAGTAGACGATCAGAAAAAAATGTCATATTATTGCTATGCATCAAAATAAATCCTTTTCAATATCATAAGGTAACAATTAAAACTAAAGGGTATTTAAAGAATTCTCACCTAACTCATGGCACAACTGAAAGCCATCATATTTGACGTCGATGGGACGTTAGCCAATACGGAAGAAATACACCGTCAGGCATTTAATGCTGCATTTATTGAATTTGGACTGGAATATTCCTGGTCCGAACTGGAGTATATCCAATTACTCTCAATTTCTGGTGGAAGAGAGCGTATCTATGCTTATCTCAAAGAAAAAGATATCAAACCAAATGATGAACATAGTCTGCGTGAGTATTCTCTTATTATCCATAAGCGTAAATCGGAAATTTACCGGCAAAAATTGATTGCAGGTCATATTGGTCTGCGTAATGGCGTGGAAAGACTTTTAAATGAAGCCGCAGGCGAAAGTATCAGACTTGCTATTGCTACATGTACTTCTATTTCAAACGTAGAGATATTGTTGAAAAACTCACTTGGACCCAATGCTTTGTCACGTTTTGATGCCATAGTCACCAGCGATATTGTGACCGATAAAAAACCTTCACCTGTCGTCTATCAATTTGCATTGGCTGAGTTGGGACTCAGACCTAATGACTGTGTTGCTATTGAAGATACGCATAATGGTAATCTCGCTGCATTAGAAACAGGTTTAAAAACAGTGATTACCACTCACTCCCTAACACTGGATAATAATTTTACTGGTGCTTCACTTATAGTTGATCAACTTGGTGAACCTGATAACCCATTCACTGTTTCAGCTGGGAATTCGTATGCTACTAATTGTGTAGATATTGGGTTACTGGAAAAAATCTTATTGGATAAAAATATATCTGCAGTAACTGAGCAGTTATATTCGCAATGCGCAGTCGCTATAAAATAATTCTATATTTTAATTTCCTTTATGGGTTGTGGATAGCCTAATCCATAGCCTTGCATGTAGTCGACATCAATCTGCCGTAAATAATCTTCAATCTGCTTATTTTCAACTGATTCTGCAATCGTTTGTTTCCCCATTATTTTTCCAATTTCATTAATTGACTTAACCATAGAATAGGCAATTGGGTCATTTACAATATCTTTTACAAAGGCACCATCAATTTTTAAATAATCAACAGGTAAGTTTTTAAGGTATGCAAAAGAAGATAAGCCACTACCAAAATCATCCAATGCAAAATAACATTCTTTCTTTTTTAGCGTTCTAATAAATTCAATAGCACTAGCAAAATTTGTAATCGCTGCCGTTTCGGTAATTTCAAAACATACATTTTTGAAAGGAATATTATCATGCGAGAAACGCTCAAGTAAAAATTCCAGTAAATCTTTATCGCCTAATGAATTCCCTGATAAATTAATAAAAAACAGGCTTTTATTGACAACTATATTCCGGTAATTACCAATGATGGAAACGATACCCGAAATGATAGCGATGATGATGGCCAAAATGGTGGCCGAAACGGAATCCATAATAAAAAGGATAATGATAGCGGTAAGGATAATAGTAAGGGTAATAGTAAGGATAATAATGTGAACGGGCATAATGGTCGTAATTATATTCCCGCCATAGATAATGTTTTTCTGCCTTGATTAAGGGATATGTGTATGGATGCTCATCAATTTGCCTGACCACGCGACTCTCAACCGCTCCATAAACCGTTATCTTCCGATCTGTTTTGTAGATTGCAGGATCAATGAACCCGTCGATACGAACAATAAAACGACCTAACGAGTGATCTGTTGTTCCTGGTCGGCCATAACTGTTTAAATCTTTAGCTACGATTTCAATCCAGGAATCTGATTCTTTATTTTCAACACGAATGATTGTACCCCCCCAACGTACGTGCTGATCTTTATAACGCTCGATATCACTCCGAACTGCAATAATTGTTACACCATTATTAAAGTCTTGTTGTATCTCTAAAGGAATATTGCTTGCACAAGCAGATAATGCAAGAGCAACTAATAATAAAATTAACAATTTTGTCATGCGGATACTTGAATTATAGCGTAGTTTTTTAGACGCATATAATTCGCAATTGTTCTGGAGACAGCTGCAGAAAACTGAAGAGAATTTTTAGGATATTTTCCTGAGACTCACTATCCTTTTGAAATAACTCAACTTTATAAAATAAATTATTATTTTACAACAATAAACGCTGCTGCATCACCACGAATTATTCGTAATAACAGTGACCCTTTCTTTTGATCAACAGCAGCGAGAAATTCCTTGAGATTTTCAACCGGTTCATGGTTAACGGACGTGATGATATCACCCTGGCGTAATCCGCTACGCCATACCGGACTGCCTCTTTGGACATCAGCTACCACCACACCGTTTACCTTCCCAAATAAAGGATGGCCTTGTGCAATATCACCTACCGACATACCTTCCAGTTTTTTATTA
>CAZCXC010000110.1:0-2556 GCA_964502505.1 uncultured Enterobacteriaceae bacterium | reverse complement strand
GCCACAAACTTCTAGATATTCAAGATGACCGTGAGCATGGCCAGTTTCACCTTCAGCAGTAGAACGAAACACTGCTGCTACATCATTTTGGCCTTCTACATCTGCTTTGGCTGCAAAATAGAGATAGCGACGATTAGCCTGAGACTCACCCGCAAAGGCGTCTTTCAAATTTACCTCCGTCTTAGATCCTTTGAGTTGCATAATTTTCTCCTATGAACCAACTTATTGATAACTATAATAACATGGCCTGTCAAAATATCCTGTGCAGTATGCCTAAATTGTTAGTTCCTGATATTGTTGTCAGAAATAATTCTGATCTATCTGACAAAATTAACAAAAATTAAACCATATTGAAAGATTATCGGAGGCTTCTTTGCTTGTCAACTGAGCTTGTCAATGTAGCTCATCAATCAGGGGAGATAATTCGATAATTTGTGACTTTCCCATAAAACTCTTTAAAGCAACTATTCCTAGAAATTCATTAAATTAAGATTCCAGAAACACATTAAACAAGAAGAGCTTATTCAGCTCACCTTACTCGCATTATAAATGAGAGAAATCTAGATGTTACCGGTCAGCCCTACCCCATCCAAAGAGCCTGTTCCTAGCAAACTTCGTGGCCCTATTTATTATGCTTGCTGTCGAAACGGTTACACCTTGAAGTTTGAAATAATTGGACTCACTACTTGGATTGGCATTGTTGCTGAAAAAACTACCCAAATTGGAGCCGTAAGAACCGACTAACCAATGTTTGGAGACTATTCCATTCGGATTAACTGCACCACTGTGAGTGCCATAGTCGAGATTATAGTAGTCACCTGCTGAATACCATCCGTCTGCCAGTAACTGGTGCCATTGCTTATCAGAAAAAGAATGTATTTCGCCTTCATTAAAAGCGAATAAAGTTACATTGTTTTCGCCCTTAATCCAACCTAACTCCAAAGAAATCAGAGATACCACCCGGTCAAACGACAGCATTAACATACTGTAATCGATTTGATCCTCGTCTACGGTACGGACTGTTGATGCTTTCTTTACAATACTTAGACCGTTTAGGTTGCTGACCAAAACCTGTTCAATATTGGAATCTGTAGAAGATTTACACGACCAACCAGTGATATGAAGATTTAGCCCGTTTTTTTCATAATTGTATTGATTAACATCCACGCTACTATTAGTGTAATGTTGTATATTAGAGTGGCGTGTCAAATCGAACCCAATAATGTTTGAATGGCTAATGTTAACCATGCTGGTGAGCACACGCAATCCAACAGTAAAATTTTTCAGCAACGGCATGGTAGTATTTAAGTTCCCTTGGTATAATGATTGGCTAAGTTAGTTAGTTTATTATTTCAGCCCTATCGTGAAAACGTGGCATATTTGTTTAAGCTTAGCCTAGTCGTTTTACAGGTTCCGGCAACGGACTACCTTCTTGTAATACAATTTTTAGAACAACCTAATCACCGTTTCATAGTAATAGCCCAAAATAAAATTTTCTGTGATAAAACGCACATAATTAGGCAAACATAATGTTCTATATTCAGCAGAATTAATTCATGCCTATCGCACACTAATTTTTGATATAGGATGCGTTAGCAAGAAATTTGATTGGAGGTGGTGTTATGAAAGGATTAATTTTGATTGCCCTAGTAATGACTTTATTTTCACCTTTGATTCATGCGTATAATTACGATGATCAAAGACGTCGACAGGCTAGGGACTCCGGACAGCAGGCGCTAAAAGAACCCAAACAAAAACAAACTCAGAGCATAAAACAGAAAAATAAGATAGCGAAACAGAAAACTGAGCAGCGCAGACAAAATCGGAAGAAGCTTAGGCTCGGGCGCAAAATGGGGCTTGGGAATTATCCGGGTAACGTTATATATCCAATATCGTCACGCGCTGCTAACTGACTATCCCTAAAAAATCACAGAGGCACGTTCAACTACCCCTAGTCTCATATGGCCGCAAGTAACATGAATAATGACATAGTTGATTATTTTTAGGTAATTGCCCTTAGCATTCTCTAATTACAATCCTTATAATTGTTATTCTCACAATTTTCTGCCAGATTGTTTCCTTTTGAGGCAGCCAGGTCTAACCACATATGCGCAAAAGCATATCGTCTTGGGGTATGCCCTACCCCTGGCCATACATTATGCCAAGACTGGCTTGTGCATTAGCATGCCCCTGCGCAGTGACCAATCATCAACTATTGCTGAACTACTTCCTGAAGTTTCAACTTTACTTCGCCAAGCCCTTTGTAATCTCCTTTTAATTGCACTGGAATTCGGGTTTCGGGGTCAATATATATTTTAATATCGCCCTGTAATCCAACAAATGTAAAATCGTCCATGAGTCTATTTGTAGTTGTTGAACGTGCCTTGAGAGAAAGTATATGTGTAGAAATTGATGTGTTTCTTTGAATCTCTTGATCTCCCTTTTTCTTGGTATAGTCTAGCCGAATAGATTCTATAGATTCTTTCCGAATATCAAGATAAATAACTTCCGTTTTGTTAAACACACATATAGTCACGGTTTTCTCGAAATCTGAAA
>CAZCXC010000109.1:0-4116 GCA_964502505.1 uncultured Enterobacteriaceae bacterium | reverse complement strand
CCCCGTACAAATTAAAAAGTTCGCTCACCGCAATCTTGTATCCTATCAGTCTGTTTAGCGGATCGTTTACTTCGTGCAGATCAACAGTAAAGCATATGTTCGATGGACTGTGTTTTGAGCGTCCCGTACGTATATTATCTTTGTCCTCAAAATTTTTAACACCAGGATAAGCCAGCCAATGCCAGTAAATTGATCCGCTGATTTCTTTGTACTCCTTACACTCTTTTTCCTGCGCCCCGAAGGCTGTTATGTTTGTACTAAATAATATTAAAATAATTATCAGTATCTTAAACATATTAAAATGATAACTCTGTACGGCAGGTGTTGCAAGGGGAATGGGGTCTGGCTTTTCCTGTTGTTTTTTACTCCAATACTCCCCACAACTGTCATTGCGAGGCTCACAACGGATTTTACCGTTAAGGTGAATTTCGTCATCTTTAAAATACAAAGTGGCAATCTCGTCTTTAAGAACCTGATAAACTTTTCCTTAACAACAAAGTTTGCAGCCGGTGATTTTTGGTTCTTTTCATCAAAGGAAAAGAACGTTTATGTTGTTATTGATTTAGTCTTTGTGTTGTTTCTCCAGTAATTAATTTTATTAGCCATTAAACTATCTTAAGAGATTGCCACATTACACAAACTACATTAAAAGAATCTGTGGAAGTGTAATTCGCAATGACAGATATGAGGCAACAAACCCTCATAACACTAACTCAACTCCTACTTATAAAATAGTTCTCAAAATAGTACCAACCCTCAACCAAATCCACATCTAAATCTGCACAGTCATTGCAGAAGAGGGTAACAAATATTAATTACAATTTCCTAACAACTCCATCCTTACTCTACCACCCAAAATCTGAACAAAATCTGCTAGTTTACATAAGATACCTTATCAGACGTTATTGATTGAGGGTTAAACCCCCTGTTTTGTGGGTTTATTGGTTTTTAGGTGCTTGGAATGGATCATTACCACTTTCTGTATCTTCTTCCTGCGTCTCCACATATGGCGGATCGATCACCGCCCCGTTTTCCAGCGCCCATTCTATAAACCCTTCCGGTGGGTTTTTAACGTTTCTGATGTTGGCTCCTTTGATTGATTTAATCTTACGCCAGTTTCTAATGTCTTTTAAATTAGCGACCCAAAGTACTGCATTTGTCAGATTAGCTTTCTCTAGGTCTACATTTGTAAGATCAGCTCCCCAAAGGTACGCATCAGTCAGATCAGCAAGTCGTAGGTCAGCACTTGTCAGATTAGCAACTTGTAGTCTTGCATTGGTCAGATCAGCACCTAGTAGTCTTGCCTTGGTCAGATTAGCATCTTGTAGGCTTGCATTGGTCAGATCAGCTGACACTAGAAGTGTATTGGTCAGATTAGCTCCAGTTAGGTTTGCACTTATCAGATCAGCATTTGGTAGGGCTGTACTTGTCAGATCAGCACCTTCTAGTCTTGCATTGGTCAGATTAGCACCTTGTAGTATTGTATTGGTCAGATCAGAATCCAAAAGGTTTGCACTTGTCAGATCAGCACCTTGTAGGCTTGCATTGGTCAGATTAGACTCAAAAAAATTAACTTTGCTTAAGTCAAAATTATCAATTTCAATATTTTTTAAATCAGCATTACTCAAATCCACATAACTTATTATTACAGTACCACTTGAATAATACTTGGGTTTTTCTTTAGCCAATCTATCTCGCTCTAATAATACAAAAGTTTTTACCGCTTCTCTTTTAATTCTGAGATTATTGTTGAATTCAGAGCCATATATAATCTGTAAAAGTTTTGTCCTTTCAGTCTGTATAAAAATGTTATCCTGTGATTCAATTTGAGACTGCTGTTGCTTAATCTGGGTTTGAAAGAATTCGTTTTGTTTTTTAATTAATAAATTTTGCCATACAAATACACCGACTATTACAAGTGCAACTGTAGTGCCGGCTACAGCTACAGTGCCTGGGGAAAAAACAGTGCCCAGATAAGAGCTTTTGCTGATGCAGCCCTTCTGGGGTCGTCGCTCGGCCACTTTGGTCTTTTGATAAAGAAATTATTTAGTACAGTGAGGAATCTATGTTCCTGTTCGATTAGCAGTGCTTCAATTTTTTCTAACCGCTCTTCATTCTCTTTTTCATTCATCCTAAAATAATAACCCTATCACGGGGCCATGGCAAGGGGAGCGGGTAACGGGGTGAATGATTAAAAGCAGATTTCTCGTATCCACTCGAAATGACATATGAAAAATGAGAATGGCGGTACAGGGAAAATTTACACATCAGCTTTATTTTTCTTAAGCCCACTTTTTAGAAATCTGTATCCAATGTAAAAAACAAAAGGGGCCAAGAATGGTAGATAAAGAAAAGTTATGCGAGGATTTGTCCTTTCCTGTACAGCCGTTTTCTTGACCCTGGGGTCTATGGTTTCAAGAGTTTTGAAATCACCTATTACATAATTGTTTCGTTTGTGACGAAAACAACATTCCATGCTATCGGCATATTTTAGTACTGTAACCTGCCGCCAGTTACCGGCTTCGTCTCTTACTGCAAGTTCTGAGAATGTAACATCATCCCAGTCATATCTTATCTTTGCTGTCCTGTCACTTTTAATAAAACAGATCTCTCATATGCCGGTATCATGGGAAAAGACCAATAAGACATTGGTAAAACCATGCGGGGTCCCGTCTCTGAAACACCAACTGGTATTATATAAATATCCCTGCCCGAGTTGTTCTCTACATTAAAGTCTGTTTGAAACATCAATATCATAGGATTACAGCTAAACAAGAAAAATGGTGCCAGCAAAAGCAGAGTAACTACCATACATGCCCCGCCAATTGTTATTTTGATTATTTTTCGCATGAGCTACTATTACGATACCGGATTTACAGTACTTAATTTCATCTAAAAATAATAACCCTATCAAAGGGCCATGGCAAGGGGGGGATTCCAGCTTGGCTGTCATTGCGAGGAGCACTTCCGCAAGTCTTAATAATCAATGTGCGACGTGGCAATCTCTTAAGCTGTACAGAATAAGATTTATCAGATTATTTCATTCAATTGCTTAAGTAAACATATTTGAGAGACACCTTAGTTCTAAGTTTATTGTTCTAGGTACCGCCCCTCCCTCTACACGTTTTGTTTTATAATTTTCTATTAGTTTTGGTGTTATGCTTCTAAGAATTTATTGTATTCTGGTAGTAAGTGTTTGAAGCTGGTTATATCTCTTTGGTAACTGTTGGGTGCTTTTTTGGTCTTCTTCAAATTCTTCTTCGAGCTTGCGTAATGCTTTTTTGGCTAATGTTTTTGACCCCCGACCCAGACGAATCCATTTTTGATGGTGATGCAAACTAAATACTGCATACCATACATCTTTCTTTGTAACTAATGATGCCATAGTAAAATCTTTTTAAAAATTTCTTAGAAAATGCTTAGAAAGTTAATAATACAAGGAAAGAATAAATATTTATCGAAAGTCCGAACTATCTGAGATTATTAAAGATTATCTTTTGCCGAAGGGGGGATTCGAACCCCCACGAGCTTTCACTCACAGGATTCTGAGTCCTGCGCGTCTGCCAGTTCCGCCACTTCGGCTTTTCAATGATATCGGGTAGTTATGTTGGTTATTTGCTGGTGTCTATTATAGTTGGTGTCCAAATAGGTGTCCATACTATCTTAATATTTGAGATTTTATTGAATTTAAATTGCTAAAATATTGCTACATACTTTGCTACAGTTCTATTTATATTACTATATTTTTTGTATAAATAAACCACCATAATCTACAGCATTATTTATTTGGAGCATAAGTACAGAGAAATGGAAAAGCTAAGGTTTAATCATGGTGTTAATGCAGAGTTAAATACTAAAATATGGTTGACATGTAGTACGAGACATGATCAACTCATGCAATCTAATATTCAAAGGAGAATAGTTTATGAAACATTTATTTATTTCAGTAATAGCTTTAGCTATTTTGTATGGTTTCTCAGTTTATTCCTATGCAGGCAATCAGCAAAATAGTGCTAATTCCGGAAATGTCACATCTGTTGTTCTATATGAATTTGCCATAGAGGAAGATACTACTCCTACACCCAATCCCGACCAACCAAAAGAAGATGATACAGA
>CAZCXC010000108.1:0-4240 GCA_964502505.1 uncultured Enterobacteriaceae bacterium | reverse complement strand
CAAAATCCAGATGCTTCCAGCCTGTGGATGGTTTAATAATTATAGTTGATGATTGTTCAATATTGTTTTCCACCAGATTCCTGACTTTATCCGTTTTGTATAATCATTAAAATGAATTAAAAGAACCATATTTTACATACTACCCTTTTCCCATTTCCACGCTGTTTCAATAATATTTTCGATCCGGCTGTGTTGTGGTTCCCAGTTCAGGACTTTTTTCGCATATTCAATATTTGCTACCAGTTTTGGGGGATCACCTGGCCTTCTATCTACAATTGTTCCATTAATCTCCATGTTCGTAATTTCCCTGGTAGTACTTATGATTTCATTAACTGAATAACCTCTACCGGAACCCAGGTTAACTATATTGGATTTTTTTTCTTTCTCAAGATATTGCAAACCCTTAACATGTCCATCTGCCAGATCGCAAACGTGGATGTAATCTCTGATACAGGTTCCATCCGGTGTATCATAGTCAGTCCCAAAAATTGATATATATTCTTGTTTATTTATCGCTGTATCTAAAATTAATGGAATCAAATGTGTTTCCGGTTCATGCGATTCACCAATTTCACCATCAGGATCTGCACCTGCAGCATTGGAATATCGTAAGGAAATGTATGTTAATCCATGCGCTTTACTATGATCTTGCAACAGTTTTTCAACTTCCAGTTTGTATTTCCCATAGGGATTAATAGGTTTAACTGGATGGCCTTCTGTTATTGATGAATCACGTGGCAAGCCATATACAGCGCATGAACTGGAAAATATAAATTTGCTAATGCCATTTGCACGCGTCGCTTCTAGCAAATTAAGACTGCCTTCAACATTATTTTTATAATATTTATCAGGATATTTAACGGACTCTTCGACATAGGCATAGGCTGCGAAATGCATCACAGCTTCAGGTTTGTGTTTTTGCAAAACTTCATCCATACGGTTTCGATCCAGAATATCGCCCTGCTCCAGTGGCCCCCATTTGACTGCCCATGCATGACCGCGTTCTAGACTGTCATAGGTGATCGGTTCATATCCTGCGAGAGCCAAGGCCTTGCAACAATGGCTACCAATATAACCTGCACCGCCCGTAACTAATATTGATTTAGACACTATACACTTGTAAATTAGTCCCACATATAATCAATTATCAACTTGTCTTTTGATATATACTTTATATCAAATAAATTTTCATATGTTTTTTATTACTTCATTAAGTGCTGGCTTCCATGAAGGCTTTACAATAGAAAAATATTTTTTAATACGGTCACATGCCAGTTCTGAGTAAAGGGGTCTCATTGCCTTACATGGGAAATCTGATGTTTTAATTCCCTCTACTAACGGTGGTTTCAATCCTTTCACCGACTCTGCTATACAAAAAACTTCATTGGCAAAATCAAACCAGGAAACCACAGGAGAACCACTATAATGGTATGTCCCCCAGCGTTCCTGAGTATTGTTTATAACCTGCTCTGAAATAGTCAAGAGAGCGCAGGCTACAGCAGAGGCAGGTGTTGGTGCACCAAATTGATCTTCTACAACTTGCAATTTTGACAGCTTCCTTCCTCTATCAATCATTTTTTTAACAAAATTATCACCATGTACACCAAATATCCAACTTGTCCTGAGTATTATATGCTGTCGTAATTGAGATCGAATTGCTAATTCACCCTCCCATTTACTCTTACCATAAACTCCAAGCGGGTTAGCATCATCATCTTCCAAATAGGAACCTTTTTTACTTCCATCAAAAATATAATCTGTCGATATATGCAACATAGGTAAGTTATGCATTGCACACCCCTGAGCAATGTTTTCACACCCATCCTGGTTGACAGACATTGCTTTCGAAATATTATCTTCTGCTCCATCTACATCAGTGTAAGCAGCTGCATTAATAACAATATCAGGTTGATAGCTGCCAATTATTTTAAACACTTTATTTTTATCACAAATATCTAATCCATTTTTATCATATGAACTAGTATCAAAATCTTTTAATTTTGCTTGTTGAACCAACTCCCATCCTATCTGGCCGTTGGCACCTGTGATTAATAATTTCAAAAATTAATCTCGATAAACAGGTAATTGATCAGGCGGCACATCGGCCAATCTTGGAGCATGGCTATCTTTTTTCGATGGCACAATGTCGTTTATCGGCCAATCAATAGCTATGTCTGAATCATTCCATATCACTGCTCTCTCATCTTCCGGAGAATAATAATCAGTACATTTATAAACAATATCAGTTGACTCTGACAATACACAGAAACCATGAGCAAATCCCTCGGGAATATAAACCTGATAATGATTCTCATCAGAAAGATTAACACCATACCATTGCCCGTAATTTGGCGAGCCATAACGTATATCGACAGCTACATCAAAAACTTCACCTTTAATTACGCTGATCAATTTTCCCTGTGGATTTTTCAATTGATAATGCATTCCCCTTAAAATGCCCTTAATGGAATAAGAATGGTTATCCTGTACAAAGTTATTTGTAATCCCAATTTCTTCATATCGATGCTTTTGATAACTTTCCAGTAAAAATCCACGGGCATCAGCGTGTATATCCGGTTTGATCAACATTACACCTGGCAGTGTAGTTTCAATAACCTTCATTGGACTTCATATTTTAATATTTCCAATAGATACTTTCCGTACCCGCTTTCCTTAAGTGACTGAGCAAGCCTGTTGAGTTGATCATCATCAATCCAGTTTTGTCGCCACGCTACTTCCTCTGGACAAGCTATTTTTAAACCTTGTCGTTTTTCCAGTGTTTGGACAAAAGTTGATGCTGCAATTAAAGAATCTTGCGTCCCTGTGTCCAGCCATGCCATGCCTCTCCCCATGAACTCAACATAAAGATCACCACGTTGCAGGTAAGCTTTGTTTACATCTGTTATTTCCAGTTCTCCTCTTTTTGATGGTTTTAATTTAGCAGCAATGTCTATGACGTCATTGTCATAAAAATAAATACCTGTAACTGCATAGCGTGATCGCGGTTTTGCTGGTTTCTCTTCAATACTGACCGCCAGACCTTCATCACTAAACTCAACGACACCATATCGTTCTGGATCATTAACCTGATAGGCAAATATTGTTGCCCCTTTTTCTCTGTTACTAGCTCGCTTTAAACCAGAAACAAGATCATGGCCGTAGAAAATATTGTCTCCTAATATTAATGTGCAATTGTCATCCCCAATAAAATCACGGCCAAGAATAAAAGCTTGCGCCAAGCCTTCAGGATTAGGTTGTACCTTATATGATATGTTCATTCCCCACTGTGAACCATCACCAAGTAAATGCTGAAATCGTGGCGTATCCAGTTCTGTGGAAATAACAAGGACCTCACGTATACCAGCTAACATTAAAGTTGTAACTGGATAATAAATCATTGGCTTGTCGTAGACTGGAAGCAACTGTTTAGAGATTGCTAATGTAGCAGGATGAAGTCTTGTTCCTGAACCACCTGCCAATATAATACCTTTCATGACATCTTCCTTATCCCAAGACGTTCACCACGGTAACTGCCTTCATGGACATGTTGACACCATTCTTGATTATCCATATACCACTGTATTGTCTTGCGTATGCCATTCTCAAATATTTCTTCTGGTTCCCAACCAAGCTTTTGTTTAATCTTGCTTATATCAATTGCATATCGATAATCATGACCTGGCCGATCCGGAACATACGTTATCAGTTCTCTGTAATGTGAAATACCATTATGAAAGTCAGGCGCCATTTCATCTAAAACATCGCAAATTATATTAACAACATCATTATTAGTTATTTCATTATTACCACCTATGTTATAGGTTTCACCTATAACACCCTGTTCTAATATTAATCTCAAGGCACGCACGTGATCTGAGACAAAAAGCCAGTCACGAATATTTTCTCCATTTCCATAGATTGGTAATTTCTCGCCTTTTAAGGCATTTAGAATAACTAACGGAATAAATTTTTCCGGAAACTGATAAGGACCATAATTATTTGAACAATTAGTTATAAATACTGGTAGTTCATAGGTATGATACCAAGCCCTGACCAAATGATCTGAAGATGCCTTGCTGGCTGAATAGGGTGAATTCGGGCAGTATGGTGTCTCTTCTGTAAATAAACCTGATTCTCCCAAACTTCCATAAACCTCATCAGTAGAGACATGTAACATACGAAAATTATTCTTTTTTGCGCTGGTTAATGAATTCCAATATTCATATGCTGATTCGAGCAA
>CAZCXC010000107.1:0-2458 GCA_964502505.1 uncultured Enterobacteriaceae bacterium | reverse complement strand
TGATAACAAGCCAAACCTAGATTACATGAAAATGCTATCTCAGGAATACAGTAATGATGAAACGGAGTTTAAAAAGATAGTAATTAAGGATGATGACACTATTGAAATAGAAGATTTTTAACAGCGAAAATAAATAGTTATTTTCGCATAAGTTTATTGATTGTATACCGTAGGACTGATAGTCCTGCTGTTATTTTTAAATTACAATAAGATTCGTAAAATTTGTCCATTTATTTTGTTTAAAACTATTTATAATGGGGGGGCGACCACGAATTTCCAAAAAATACATACTAATCCGATGGTTGGTTAAGAAAAAATTGCCCGATTTGGACACTCCCCAAAAAACCATTCCTTTAATTCAAATTAACTTACATGTATAACTTATTGATATAAATATGTTATTTTACTACATTTATTTTATGTTTTTATGCTTATCAGGATATAATATCCCGTTATGAGTTACGAGGTATTAAACTATTAGATACTGCACAGCATGGGGCAATTATAGTGAAAACAGGTTCCCCGGATATGATAATCACGACATATCGGCAGAAAGCTCAGCGTTTTTGGCATACAAATTTTAATAATTAATTAATATTAGGGGAGTTAAAAGGTGCTTGAAATATTTAAAGCTGGTGGTTTTTTGATGTGGCCTATACTGCTCTGTTCAATTATATCTCTTGCCATCATCGCAGAACGTTTCTGGTCATTAAGGAAAAACAGGCTGGTACCCAAGCATCTGGTGGCCCAAGTTTGGCAATGGGAAAAGGTTGGCCACCTGGATTCCAAACGGATCAGTGATTTGCGGCGAGGCTCTCCGCTTGGCAGAATTTTGGCCGCCGGTCTTGTTAATAGAAAACATTCAAGAGAAGTGATGAAGGAAAGTATTGAAGAAGTTGGCAGGCATGTTGCGCATAATCTTACGCGATTTCTTAATACTTTGGGTACGATAGCATCTATTAGTCCTTTACTCGGATTGCTTGGCACGGTCATCGGTATGATAAAAGTATTTGCAGTGATCACCGCACATGGTGTCGGGGATCCCGGCATCCTGGCTGAAGGCATTTCCGAAGCACTGGTAACCACAGCTGCTGGTTTATCTGTTGCTATTCCCCCTTTAATGTTCCATCGTTTTTTTAGTGGCAAGGTCGATGAACTTGTTTTAGCAATGGAGATTGAATCATTAAAAATGGTAGAAGTTATGCATGGAATGCGGGAACGTGAAACGACAGAAACCAGGAGCTAGCAAACGATGAAATTTCTTTCAGGTAAAAGAGAGAAAGTTGATTTAGACATCACCCCATTGATCGATGTTGTATTTTTATTACTGATTTTTTTCATGGTATCAACGACATTTGAACGTGAATCAGAAATAAATATAACCCTGCCGGAGGCCAGTAAAGAAATTACAAAAGCTAAACCCGATTCGATTAATATTGGTATTGATGCCGATTCTCGAATATTTATAAATGACAAAGCATTACTAAATTCCCAATTATCGACTATAAAAGAAGCAATTTATGACGCATTAGGAAGTTTGGAAGATGCTACCATTATCATCAGTGCGGATGCTAAAACGAATCATCAATCCGTGATAAGAGTAATGGATGCAGCTAGACAACTGGGACTCATAAGAATTACCTTTGCCACTCAGAAAATTGAAGAAGATGAGTAGCCTTAAAGTCCCCATGTTTTTTATTTAAATATTAGTTTATTAGTTAATGTTCTCGCCAGATTTTATTGACGACCTTTGGTACGGTAAACATCCACTATCATTACTGCTCGCTCCAGTGGGATGTTTATACCAAATATTAATGCTAATTCGCCAGTTGGTTTACCAGTCTGGAATATTACCTATTAATCAGGTTGGTGTACCTGTCATTGTGGTTGGCAATATCAACGTAGGCGGTACAGGTAAAACACCGTTAGTTATTTGGCTTGCTAATTACCTTAAACAAAATGGCTACAATCCAGGTATTGTGAGTAGAGGTTATGGGGGTCAAGCCAAACGTTGGCCACAACAAGTAAGAATTGACAGCGATCCTGTTATGGTGGGTGACGAACCAGTGATGATTGCACGAAGAACAAATTGCCCGGTTGCCGCATCTCCAGACAGGTATACTGCAGCGAATGGACTTGTTCAGCATTCACAATGTGACGTTATAATATCAGATGACGGTCTGCAACATTATGCATTAGCACGCGATTTAGAAATAGTTGTTGTTGATAGTGTAAGAAGATTTGGAAATCAACGTTGCTTGCCAGCCGGGCCATTAAGAGAGTCTTTATCGAGACTAAAATCAGTTGATATGATAGTGAGTTACGGCCCGCCAGGAAAAGGCGAACATCAAATGGATTATATAGTTAAACCACTACAGCTACTCGTTGATGATGATCAGAAACGTGAAATAAAAACATTCATAACAGAAAAGATTCATGCTGTTGCAGGAACAGGGCT
>CAZCXC010000106.1:0-6397 GCA_964502505.1 uncultured Enterobacteriaceae bacterium | reverse complement strand
TGGCGCTCCCTAGGGGACTCGAACCCCTGTTTCCGGCGTGAGAGGCCAGCGTCCTAGGCCACTAGACGAAGGGAGCGAATAGCGAGGGTAATAAAATTAAAGATTGGTGGTATTATACGTGGACAAAGTAACTGCACAAGTAAGCCTGCCCTGACTGATTGCACCCCATTAAAAAATTAATAATGATTACTACAAATTCATCGAATAATGTTACAAGGTTAATTGTAAAGCCTGAGATCATTCCACGAGAGGATCACTGTGTTTCGCGTTCACAGATAAGTGAGAATGCACTAAAAGTGCTCTATCGTTTAAAAAATGCCGGTTATAAAGCTTATTTAGTTGGTGGTGGTGTCAGAGATTTGCTAATCGGTATCCAACCCAAAGATTTCGATGTGGTTACCGATGCTAAACCTGAACAAATCCGCGAATTATTTCGTAATTGTCGATTGATAGGCCGTAGGTTCCGTTTAGCACATATTCGTTTTGGCAGAGAGATTATCGAAGTATCTACTTTTCGCGCCCCACATCATACTGCAGAAGGGGAAGGTCATACAAAAGATGGCAGAATAATACGCGACAATGTCTATGGCGAAATTGATGATGATGTCTGGCGTCGCGACTTTACAATCAATGCCTTGTTTTACAATATCGAAGACTACTCTATTACTGATTATGTTGGTGCCTTATCTGACATTGAAGCAAAACAAATACGGTTGATTGGAGAACCAACAGAACGCTACCGGGAAGACCCGGTACGTATGCTCCGTGCGGTTCGATTTGTTGCCAAACTAAATTTTAAAATTCATACAACAGCTGAAAAGCCTATTTCTGAATTAAAATATTTATTAAGTGAAATTCCATCAGCTCGCCTATTTGAAGAATTTTTAAAACTATTCATGAGTGGACATGCTTTGGCCTCATTTGAGCAACTACGTCGATATAATTTGTTTGAATATTTATGTCCGCAAGCCAATAAGATACTGGATGAAAGTGATAATGATTTTATTGAAGAATTGCTAATGCATGCATTTCGAAATACTGATTCGCGTTTAGCTAAAGATAAACCAGTGACCCCTGCTTTCCTTTTGGCTGCGATGTTATGGGTCCCACTCTGTCGGCTGGTAGATGAAAATAAATGCAATGGACTAAATGAAATGGATGCTATACATCTGGCAAGTGATGCAGTTATTTCACGACAGGTTAGTAGTCTTGCTATACCACGTCGTTTTTCACGTATCGCACGTGAAATCTGGAGCCTACAATCACGAATCAAACATCGACAGGGGAAAAAACCGTATAGATTATTATCACATCCCCGATTTCGTGCGGCTTATGACTTTTTAATATTGCGTTTAGAAGCAGGAGAGAACGTTAAAGAGTTAGTTGATTGGTGGACAAATTTTCAGGAAGAACATAGTGAACAATATGGCTATCGGCCTAGAGAACAACACCATTCATTTGGACGTAGACATCGCAAACGACGTAAGGATCATGCAAAGTAGCAACATTTAGCATGACACCTGTATATATTGGATTAGGTAGTAATCTGGATAATCCAGAAGCTCAGCTATCAAAAGCGATCAAGGCGCTTAAAATATTACCGGATACTGAATATTTGTGTAATTCATCATTTTATCGTAGCAAGCCGGTAGGTCCTCAGGGGCAGCCTGACTATATAAATGCTGTTGCTAAGCTAAATACAAATTTACTAGCGCTATCATTACTTGAACGTTTACAGGCAATAGAAGTACAACAGGGGCGGGTACGTGGCTCTGAGCGTTGGGGCCCCAGAACTATAGATTTAGACTTGTTATTGTATGGGGATGAGCAAATCAACGATGAAAATCTCATAGTTCCGCACCAAGAAATGCATAAGCGTAATTTTGTTATGTATCCTTTACATGAAATAGCTTCTGAACTGGCAATACCAGGTAAAGGGTCAGTTGCAGATTTGTTAGGTGACTTTGAACATATTGGTATTGAAAAAATTGGTTAATCGTGAGAAAGGAATATCCGGATTATATTGTAGTTGAAGGCCCAATTGGTGTTGGCAAAACTTCACTGGCGAAGCGATTAGCGGATACGTTCAATACAGAAATAATGCTCGAGTCCGTGTCTGATAATCCTTTTTTACCTGGATTTTATGAAAACCCCAAAGCATCAGCTTTGCCGACGCAATTATATTTTCTGTTTCAACGAGCAAAACAATTAGAAGCGTTTCGCCAAACGGACATGTTCAAACAAGTTCAAATAGCCGATTTTTTAATTGAAAAAGACATGCTATTTGCGCAAGTGACGCTTGGTAATGATGAGTTTGATTTATACCAGCAAGTCTATGATCGACTAACGCTCGAAGCTCCTGTCCCAGGTATGGTAATTTATCTGCAAGCCCCAGTAGATGTATTGCTTACGAGAATTATGGAACGTGGCATAGATTATGAAAAACGTATTGATGAGAATTATCTGAAACGTATTACGAACGCATACATTGATTTTTTTTACAATTATTCAGCAGCACCTTTATTAATAATTAATACGATCGATTTTGATCTGGTCAACGGCGCTTATAATTATAATGTTTTGTTAGAACATATGCGCAACCTTCCGCCAGGGAAACATTATTTCAATCCAAAAGAAATATGACAAAAAAAATTACAGTAAATAGCTTGCAAGACATGAAGCAAAAGGGAGAAAAAATTGCAGTGCTGACTGCATATGATGCTACCTTTGCGAGAGTACTCGATGACGCAAACGTTGATGTCATATTAGTTGGTGATTCATTAGGTATGGTACTGCAAGGTGGGGAAACGACATTAAAGGTTACAGTCAGTGACATGATTTATCACATTCGATTGGTAAAGCAGGGTTGTAAGCGTGCGATGATTATTGGAGACATGCCATTTATGAGTTATGCGACTCCAGCACAGGCCTTGGGTAATGCTGCGCGTTTTGTCGCTGAGGGCGGTGCTGAAGTTATTAAGTTGGAAGGCGGAGCAATGTTTATTGATACAATAAAATACATTGTTGATCATGCTATTCCAATATGTGGGCATCTTGGGTTGACGCCCCAATCTATTCACAAGCTAGGTGGTTATCACGTACAAGGACGGAATAAATCTGACGCGGAACAAATTTTTAGTGATGCAAAAATATTAGAAGATGCCGGGGTGAGTATGCTAGTACTTGAATGTGTGCCACATCGACTTGCAACAAAGATTACTAAGGCATTAACTATACCCGTGATTGGTATCGGAGCCGGCAGTCAATGTGATGGCCAGGTGCTTGTGTTGCATGATATGTTGGGTTTAACAGAACCAGCACCTAAATTTTCAAAGAATTTCCTGGAACAAACCACTTCAATTAAAGATGCAATCAAAGCATATGTCGAAGCTGTTAAAGGAAAAAATTTTCCAGCTGAAGAACATCAGTTTGATTAATGTTTAATGCAATGTTTTTCTAAAATCGCCGATCTGCGAAAGCAGCTCCACCAATGGCGTAAACAAGGTCAGAAGATAGCATTAGTACCGACCATGGGTAATTTACATGTTGGTCATTTATCATTGGTTGAACAAGCAAAGAATGTCGCAGATAAAACAATCGTTTCGATCTTTGTAAACCCGACACAATTTGTTGAAGGTGAAGATTTTGAAGAATATCCTCGAACGCTAGATACTGATCTGTCTCAGCTTGAAACAGTTGGGGCTGATCTCGTCTTTAACCCATCTCAAGATGAAATATATTCTAATGGGACTAAAGGACAAATACAGGTAACGGTTCCACATTTAGAAAATATTTTGTGTGGAGAATTCCGTCCCGGGCACTTTGCGGGTGTCGCTCTGGTGGTAACTAAATTATTTAATATTGTTGAACCTGATTTTGCGATTTTTGGAGAAAAAGATTATCAGCAGTTATTAGTTATTAAGTATTTGGTTGCAGATTTATGTATGCCCATAAAAATAATCAGTGGCCCAACAATACGTGAATCAGATGAATTGGCAGTCAGTTCACGTAACATGTATTTAACTGAAAGTGAGCGAGTACTAGCGCCAATCTTAAATAAAACATTGAACGAAATTGCAGATGCTATAATTAGTGGAGAACAAGATTACATACAGTTAGAGAAACAAGCCTTTGACTTACTCAATCAAGCCGGATTTAAAACGGAGTATATTAAGATTAAAAATGCAAATAACCTGGATGAACCACATAGTGGGGACCTGGTTGTATTAGCAGCTGCCTGCTTGGGTAAAGCCAGACTGATCGACAATGTTGTTATCAGGAGATGAAGTTGAAGCCCTCCATAAATTACGTCATACTTCGATTTTTTAACGCATAAAATTGCCATAGTACATGCAAGTTACTGTTCTAAAAGCAAAACTTCATCAGGCCTGTGTCACCCATTCTGAGGTGGAGTATGACGGATCCTGTGCGATCGATGGTAATCTCCTGGATAAAGCTGGGTTACATGAATACGAACAAATAGATATTTACAATATTAATAATGGTGAACGATTTACGACATATGCCATTCGAGCGCGGGATCATTCACGCATTATCTCAGTGAACGGCGCAGTAGCCCATAAAGCCAATCCTGGTGATCGTGTCATTATTTGCAGTTATGGCATTATAAATGAGAACGAAATCAGTAAATTTAAACCTACGTTGGTATATCTGGACGAAGAAAACAATATCATTCGGATTGAGAATCACATCCCGGTTCAAGCGGCCTAACACTGGGCCAATTATCACTACACATCTGCATTATCCCTTTTTTTTATTGTTTTATGCTATGGTTTTTATGACTAAGTCATAATGGTTTAGCAATGTGAAATCTGAAATATCAGCGGGCGTTATCATCATTGGTAATGAAATTCTATCTGGCAGAACTCAAGATAGTAATCTTTCTTTTATTGGCAAACGTCTGGAATCGCTAGGTATACATATAGTTGAAGCATGTGTAATTCCCGATATTGAAAAAACCATTATTGATTACGTCAATCAATATCGCGCTAATTATGATTATGTTTTTACTACTGGTGGAATTGGGCCGACACATGATGACATTACAGCTTTGTCTATAGCTAGTGCATTTGGTCTTAAGCTCGAACAAAATCCTGATGCTGTCGCGCGGTTAAAAAATTATTATGAACCGGGCCGCATAAATGATGCACGTTTAAAGATGGCCCAAATACCCCTGGGAGCACAGCTAATCGATAACCCGATCAGTGGGGCTCCAGGTTTCCAACTTGAAAATGTTTTTGTATTAGCAGGTGTTCCCACCATTATGGAAGTTATGTTTGATGGAATAATTGATCGACTCATTGGTGGAGATCCAATTCTAACGGCAAGTATTGTTACCAATATAGGTGAAAGCATGTTAGCGCAAGGGCTGGGTGAATTACAGGATAAATATCCAGCCATTAGTATAGGTAGTTATCCTTATTTTAAGCGTGGAAAATTAGGAGTTAACATTGTGATGCGTTCAACTGATTGCAAGCTTTTAAAAGAACTTGCAAATAAAACAAAATCACTCATTCTTCAATTAGATGGAAAAATTGTAGAAGAACATTTTTAGCAATAATACATTGGTGCCGGGAGAGAGACTCGAACTCTCACTCTGTTGCCAGAACCGGATTTTGAGTCCGGCGCGTCTACCAGTTCCGCCACCCCGGCAATGAATAGGTATGGGCAGGAAGGCAAGTAAGTATAGGTAAACTCAGACTGGGATAAAACACTTATCTCGCCGCTTATTTGATTCATTTTCTGCTACCATCGCGCGGCATGCGTCGTGATGAATTTGCATACGATCTCCCACCAGAGTTAATTGCCCAGTTTCCAACAGAACATAGGGGCGATAGCCGCTTGTTATGTCTGGATGGACTAAATGACAGACTAGAAGACAGGCAATTCGCAACATTACCAACATTATTAAAACCAGGTGATTTATTGGTATTCAATGACACACGAGTTATACCTGCAAGGTTGTATGGAGAAAAAGAGACCGGTGGAAAAGTTGAAATAATGGTTGAACGTGTGATGGATGGTCGGCACATTCTGGCCCAACTAAAAGCAAGTAAAACACCCAAACTGAAATCACTTATCCATTTAGATAAGGGTATTACGCTAAAGTTGGAATGCCGACTGGATGATATGTTTGTTTTGGTGTTTGATAATGAATATAAAGCAGATCAGGTATTACAGATGATTGGGCATATACCATTACCGCCATATATTCAGCGCCCTGATCAAATAGTTGATAGAGAACGCTACCAGACAATATTTGCACAACGGCCAGGAGCGGTAGCAGCGCCGACAGCCGGATTGCATTTTACTAATGAAATGTTTGAGCAATTTAAAAAAAATGATATAGAAATAACCTATGTAACCTTACATGTGG